>JAFMQQ010000868.1 GCA_017354595.1 Micromonosporaceae bacterium | reverse complement strand
AGCGCCAGCAGCGGCGTGGCGGCCAGCACCGTCCACACTGGATACCGCAGCGAGGCCGGTTGGCCGAGTACCAGGAATGTGGCGGCGGCCAGGACACCGGGAGCCAGCGCCGCGAGCACCACCAGTTCCAGCCCGAGCACCAGCAGCGCGCTGGCGCTCAGTACGTACACCGCCTGCCCGAAGCCGAAGATGTACGGCGCCACGCCGGCCGGTACCAGCAGTGCGGTGACCGCCATGGTCAGCGCCATCGCCGAGACGCCGACCAGGAGGCCGGCGCGCAGCCACTGGTACGCCTGCCCGGGCCCGGCCCAACCGAGCCGGAGGTACCCGAGGTAACTCAGCCCCTGGCTCATCGACCAGGAGGCGAGCACGGAGACCACCAGTACGGTCAGCGCCGAGTGGCCGGAGAGCAGCCCACCGGCGGCCGGAAAGCACACCGCCGGCAACCCGTACAGCAGGCTGCGCAGCGCCGCCTGCGCTGGAGTGCGCTCGATCCGGCGGGTCGGCTCCGGTTCAGCCGGCTCCCGCGGTACCCGCTGGAACATCTCCTGCGCGAGGGCGAAGACATCGGGTAGGCCGTACCGGATGCGTACCGCCTCGTCGCCCAGCCCCTCGAACTCCAGCGCCGCGGCGACCTCGAGCGGGTCCACCGCCGAGGCGCAGACCGGCGCCATCTGTTCGCACAGCTCGTCGATCAGCGGGTACGCGACGGCAGCCCCGAAGTCACGGGCGGGCAGCGACCCGCCGGCGACCTCGGGCAGCACCGGGCACGGCGTCGCGTGCACGCCGACGACCGCCTCCGCGCTCACGCGGCCGCCTCGGTGTATATCTCGCTGAACGCCGAGACCACTCTGTCCACAGTGAACATCGACAGCGCCCGTACCCGGGCCGCCGCGCCCAGCCGCCGCCGCAGTGCGGTGTCGCGCAGCAGGGTCAGGCAGGCCTCGGCGAGGGCGTGCGGCGCCCGCGGCGGTACCGCGATCCCGGTGTCGCCGATGGCCTCGCGGACGCCACCCACATCGGTCGCCACGCACGGGCGGGCCAGCGTCATCGCCTCGATCACGGTGAACGGCAACCCCTCGGACACGCTGCACAGCACCACCACATGACCGGAGCCGTAGGCGCCTTTCAGATCCTTGGTCCTGCCTTCGAAGGTGGCGGCGTCGGCGATACCCAGCTCGGTGGCGAGCCGCCGGCAGCGGTCGAGGTACCCCTCCAGCCGCGGTGGCGCCGAGCCGTACATCCGCAGCCGCGCCCCGGGCATCTCCTGCCGGACCAGGGCGAAGGATCGCAGCAGGGTCTCGATGTCCTTGATCGGGTCGATCCGGCCGACCCACACGATCGTCGGTACCTCGGGTTCGGCACCGATCTCCGGGAAATCAGCCGGATCGATTCCATTGTGGACAGTACGGATGACCGACCGGGGCGCGCCGAGCTGCTCCTGCCAGCGACGGTTGTAGATGTTGCAGGAGGTTATCGAGGTGGCCTCGGTATAGCCGAGCGCACCGACGTGCCGGACAAAGGTGAGGTACAGCGCCTTCACCGGCCACCGGAACGGGCCGGCCCGCGAATGCAGGTACTGCTCGCGCAGGTAGACACCGTGCTCGGAGACGACCATCGGGGTGCCGTAACGCCACTTCGCGGCCAGCCCGGGAAGCACGCCGAGCCCGTTGGTCGAGGCGTGCAGGATGTCGGCGCGTACCGGTGGATGGCACAGCGGCCGCACGGCATGCTCGAGCAACTGCAGCGCGGACAGCGCGTCGTGCAGGCTGGGCACGGCGGGCATCCCGGGTGGCAGCCGCTCGCGCCAGGCCTCGATGAGCAGCCGTACCGCCTGTTCGTTGGCGAAGCAGTTGACCAGGCTCACCCGCTGTCCATAGTCGACGATGCTCTTCAGTACATCCCGGAACCGCTCGGGTTCGGACAGCTCCGGGTTCAGCAGTATGTCCACGAGTTCCGCCAGGATCGGCAGGAAGGCGGAGCGCGCCCTCCGGCCGGGCCGGAGC
>JAFMQQ010000033.1 GCA_017354595.1 Micromonosporaceae bacterium | reverse complement strand
CTGCCCACGATGTACGAGGCGATCCGCTGCTTCCGGGCGGTCACCCGGCTGGTCAGCTCCGGCATCGAGACCCGGTACGGCTGAACCGGGGCTGCGACCGGCCCAACCGTTGGACTGGCCCAAACCGTTGGACTGGCGAGGAGTCTGGCCGGGACGTTCCCGCGCTATCCGGTCACCACGCCTGTTAACGCCCGTGAAATCTTGTGGACTGACGTTGACGTGGTGGATCGATGGCGAGATCGTATCCGGTAACAATCACCGGTTGTCGGGAGGCCCGATGCTCTCGTTCAGGTTCCGCCGCACAGCGCTGCCCGGGAGGGCGCGCCGTGCCAGGGTTGTCCAGGCCGTCGCGGCACTCAGCGTGGGTTGGCTGCTGCTCGGCGCCGCGGCAGTCAGCGCCGCACCGGCCGCACCGGCCGCGGCTGCGGCCGCGGACCGGCAACAGACCTATGTGGACGCTGCCACCGCCTACGGCGTACCGGTGAGCGTGCTGCTCGGCGTCTCATACCTTGAGTCGCAGTGGAACACCAACAACGGCCTGCCGAGCACCAGCGCCGGCTTCGGCCCGATGCACCTGACCGACGCCGCCTACGTCGCCACCCTGCCGGCGGCCGGGCCGACGGCGGGCGTCGCGGACCTGCGCGGCGATGATGCCCGCCCGCCGGTACCGCAGCGCCAGCCCGCACCGGCACCGGTACCCAGCGACCCGGCGGCGCAGACCGTCCAGGCCGCCGCGGCACTGACCGGCGACGACCCGGCCGCGCTGCGTACCGATCCGACCGCCAACATCCGGGGCGGCGCCGCGCTGCTCGCCCGGTACCAGAGCCAGCTTGGCCTGCCGGCAACGGCTGACCCGGCCGGGTGGTACGCCGCCGTGGCGCGGTACGCGGGCGCGTCCGACGCCGACACGGCGGCCGCGTTCGCCGACGAGGTCTACGCGACGATCGCCGCCGGAGCCGACCGGATCACCGACGACGGGAGCCTGGTGACGCTTTCCGCCACCGCCAGCGCCGCGGCTCCCGACCGCAGCCAGCTGTCCCGGCTCGGCCTGCCCACCCGGCCCCACTCCGACCAGGTGGAGTGCCCGCCCGACCTGCCGTGCGAGTGGCTTCCCGCGCCGTACCAGCAGTACGGTGCCAGCCCGGGCGCGTACGGCAACCACGACCTCTCCGACCGGCCGCACAACCAGAAGATCGACTACATCGTCATCCACGACACCGAGGGCAGCTGGGACACCACCCTGCAACTGGTCCAGGACCCCACCTACCTCGGCTGGCACTACACGATCCGCTCCGCGGACGGCAAGGTCGACCAGCACATCCAGACCAAGGACATCGGCTGGCACGCGGGCAACTGGGACATCAACGCGCGCTCGATCGGGATCGAGCACGAGGGCTACGGTGCCGCGCAGGGCGCCTGGTACACCGAGGCGCTCTACCAGGCGTCGGCGAAACTGGTGCGCTACCTCGCCACCCGGTTCGGCATCCCGCTGGACCGGCAGCACATCCTCGGCCACGACAACGTACCGGGCATCACGCCGCCGAACGTCGCCGGCATGCACTGGGACCCGGGTCCGTACTGGGACTGGGCGCACTACTTCGACCTGTTGAAGGCGCCGTTCCACCACACTGCCACCGCGCACAGCGGGCTGGTCACCATCGACCCGGACTACGCCACCAACATGCCCGCCTTCACCGGGTGCACCGGTTCGGCGACCAACCCGTGCCCGCTGCACGGTTCCTCGGCGGTGATCCTGCACACCGCGCCGTCCGCGACCGCCCCGCTCGTCACCGACCTCGGGCTGCACCCGGACGGCTCACCCTCCACAATGTACATTTCCGACCACGGCGCCCGGGCCGCCACCGGCCAGGTGTACGCGCTGGCCGGCATCCAGGGCGACTGGACGGCGATCTGGTATCTCGGGCAGAAGGCCTGGTTCTACAACCCGGCCTCGGCGCCCACCGCGCTGTGGTCCACCGGCTTCGTGGCGGTACCCAAGGCGGGACGCTCCTCCATCCCGGTCTACGGGCGGGCGTACCCGGAGGCGGCCGCGTACCCGGCCGGCGTACCGTTCCAGGGCATCGTGCCGCTGCAGTACACCTTCCCGGCCGGCCAGCGGTACGCGGTGGGTGGCACCTACACCGGCCAGTACTACCGGGCGGTGACCTTCGACGGCTCCAGTCCCGGTGACTGGACCGTGATCAGCGGCAACATGCGCTACGTCCAGGTGCAGTTCGGGCACCGCATCATGTTCCTCAACCTGGATGACGTGGACATCGTGCCGGCCAACATCGGCTCTCCGGTCTGACGGGCGGTACCCGGTGCCACAACCTGACCGGGAGCCCGACCTGGCCGACCGGGAGCCCGCCCCGGAAGGCCAGCCGCCGTACCTCACGGTGCGGGACCTCAACGTGAGGTTCCGCACCGAGGACGGCGTGGTCCGCGCGGTCAACGGCGTCAGCTTCTCCGTCGCGCCCGGGCGCACCCTGGGCATCGTCGGCGAGTCGGGCTCCGGCAAGAGCGTCACCGGGCTGGCGGTGCTGGGCCTGCACGACCCGAGGCGGACCGAGGTGGCCGGCGAGATACTGGTCGACGGCCGGAACATCGTCGGCCTCGGCGAGAGCCAGGTGCGCCGGCTGCGCGGTCGCAGCGTGGCGATGGTCTTCCAGGACCCGCTCTCCGCGCTGCACCCGTACTATCCGGTGGGCCGGCAGATCGCCGAGGCGTACCGGGTGCACCACCGGTCGGCGAGCCGGGCGGATGCGCGCGCCCAGGCGGTACGGATGCTGGGCCGGGTGGGCATCCCGCAACCGGAGCGGCGGGCCGACCGGTACCCGCACGAGTTCTCCGGTGGCATGCGGCAGCGGGTGATGATCGCGATGGCGCTGGTGAACGACCCGGCGCTGCTGGTCGCCGACGAGCCAACCACCGCGCTGGACGTGACGGTACAGGCGCAGATCCTCGACCTGCTCGCCGACCTGCAGGCCGAGTTCCACACCGCGATCGTGCTGATCACCCACGACCTGGGTGTGGTCAGCCAGGTCGCCGACGACGTACTGGTGATGTACGGCGGCCGCGCGGTCGAGCAGGGCAGCGTGGCACAGGTACTGCGCGACCCGCAGCACCCGTACACCTGGGGGCTGCTGGCCAGCGTGCCGACCCTGCGCGGCGACCCAGATGCCGACCTGACCCCGATCAGCGGCAGCCCACCCAGCATGATCCACCTGCCCGATGGGTGCGCGTTCCACCCGCGCTGCCGGTACGCCGACCGTACCGGCGGGCGCAGCGCGACCGAGGTACCGCCGCTGCTGCCCACCGGCGAGCCCGGCCACTTGGTCGCCTGCCATCTGTCCACTGTGGACCGCGAGGCGCTGCGCGGCACGGCGATCGGGGCGCAGGTATGAGCACCGATCCGCCGAACGCTGTGCCGCTGCTGGCCGTCCAGGGACTCGCCAAGCACTTCCCGGTCCGCGAGGGCTTCGGATCGCGCATCCTGCGCGCGGTGGACGGGGTCGACTTCGAGGTGCGGGCCGGCGAGACCCTGGGCCTGGTGGGTGAGTCGGGCTGCGGCAAGACGACCACCGGCCGGATGCTGGTCCGGTTGCTGGAGCCGACCGCCGGCCGGATCCGGTTCGACGGGCGGGACATCACCCACCTGCGCGGCCGGGCGCTGCGCCCGCTGCGGCGCGAGCTCCAGATCATCTTCCAGGACCCGTACTCGTCGCTGAACCCGCGGCACACCGTCGGAAAGATCATCGCGATTCCCTTGCAGGCCAACGGAATCCGGCCACCCGGAGGGATCCGGAACCGGGTCCGCGAGCTGCTGGAGATCGTCGGGCTCAACCCCGAGCACTACAACCGGTACCCGCACGAGTTCTCCGGCGGGCAGCGGCAGCGCGTCGGCATCGCCCGGGCGCTGGCCGTGCAGCCCCGGCTGGTCGTCGCCGACGAGCCGGTCTCCGCGCTGGACGTGTCGATCCAGGCCCAGGTGGTCAACCTGCTCCGCGGGCTGCAGCGGGACCTGGGCCTCGGCTTCGTCTTCATCGCGCACGACCTGGCCGTGGTACGCCACCTCAGCCACCGGGTCGCGGTGATGTACCTGGGGAAGATCGTGGAGACCGGCGCCCGGGCCGACATCTACCAACGCCCGCAGCACCCGTACACCCGGGCGCTGCTCTCCGCAGTACCCGATATCGAACGCTCCCGGGAGGACCGCGGGCGGATCCGGCTGGAAGGCGACGTGGCCAGCCCGCTGGAGGCGGTCTCCGGCTGCCCGTTCCGCAGCCGCTGCTGGAAGGCGCGGGACCGGTGCGCGGTCGAGGAACCGGCCCTGGTCGCCCGCGAAGGGCGCGAGCAGCTGGTCGCCTGCCACTTCCCGGAGCCAGCCCCGGCAGTGTCCACAGAGGAGGTGCGTGGTGAGCCTGTCGCCGGTTGAGGACATCGCCCTTTCCGAATTCAGCCCGGGTACCGTCGCCGAGCCGGCCGCGCCCGGCTCCGGCTTCGTCGGCCGCTCCCCCGGCCAGCTCGCCTGGGCGCGGCTGCGCCGGGACCGGGTCGCGATGGTCAGTGGCGGGGTGCTCGTCTTCTTCTTCCTCGTCGCCCTCGCTGCCCCGCTCATCCAGTGGGCGTACGGCACCGACCCGCAGCAGCAGTTCCAGGACTCGCTCGACCTGTACGGCATGCCGCTGGGGTACGCCGGCGGTGTCACCGGCAGCCACTGGTTCGGCCTGGAGCCCTCGCTCGGCCGGGACATCTTCATCCGGATGGTGTACGGGCTGCGCACCTCCCTGTTCATCGCGCTCGCCGCCGGAGTCATCACCACCGTGATCGGCGTGCTCGCCGGGGTGCTGGCCGGGTACGCCGGCGGCTGGCTGGACGCCGTGATCGGCTGGGTCACCGACTTCGCGCTCGCGATGCCGTTCCTCATCGTCGCGCTGGCCCTGGTGCCGACCGTGTCGCTGCGGTTCTACGGCCCCCGCGAGGCGGTGCCCTCCAGCTTCCGGGTGGCGGTACTCATCACCGTCTTCGCGCTCTTCGGCTGGACCAGCGCCGCCCGGCTGGTCCGCGGGCAGGTGGTGTCGCTGCGCGAGCGGGAGTTCATCGAGGCGGCCCGGGCCAGCGGGGTGAGCACCGCGCACATGCTGTTCCGCCAGGTGTTGCCGAACATCTGGGCGCCGATCCTGGTCTCCTTCTCGCTGGCGGTACCGTCCTATGTGACCGGTGAGGCCGTGCTCTCCTTCCTCGGCGTCGGGATCGTGGACCCGACACCGGACTTCGGCGCGATGATTTTCCGCAGCATCCACTACCTGCAGACCGACCCGACCTACGTCTTCTTTCCCGGCGTCACGATCTTCATCCTCGTGCTCGCCTTCAACCTGTTCGGTGACGCCGTGCGCGACGCGCTCGACCCGAGATCCAACCGGTGAGAGGTGTGCTGTGCTGCGTTTTCTGATCCGGCGAGTGCTCTCCGCGACGCTGGTGCTGTTCGCGATCAGCGTGCTGACCTTCCTGATGTTCTTCGCGCTGCCCCGCGACCCGGTGACCAGCATGTGCCCGAAGAACTGCAACCCGGCCCGGCTGGAGCGGGTACGCGCCGAGCTGGGTCTGTCCGACCCGCTCTACCAGCAGTACGCCGGCTACATGAAGGGCATCGTGCTCGGTCGCGACCTGAACAGCGCCGAGGGCGGCCACTGCGCCGCGCCGTGCCTCGGCTACTCCTACATCAACAGCGAGCCGGTCAGCCGCACGATCGCCCGGGTGCTACCGGTGACGCTGTCCATCGTCATCCCGGCCGCGGTGCTGTGGCTGGCGCTCGGTGTGGGACTCGGCATGGTCTCGGCGCTACGCCGGGGCAGCGTGCTGGACCGCCTCGCGATCGGCTTCTCGCTCACCGGCGCCTCGTTACAGATCTACTTCGTCGGCGCCGTGCTGCTGCTGGTCTTCACCTACACCCTGCACCTGGTACCGGTGCCGCACTACACGTCCATCACGCAGAACCCGGCGGACTGGGCCAGCGGGCTGGTACTGGCGTGGGTGACCCTGGCCTTCCTGTTCTCCGCCATCTACGCCCGCCTGTCCCGGGCGCAGATGCTGGAGACGCTGTCCGAGGACTTCATCCGCACCGCGCGCTCCAAGGGCCTGCCCAAGTTCCGGGTGTACGGACAGCACGCGCTGCGGGCCGCCATCACGCCGATCGTCACCATCGCCGGGATGGACATCGGTGGAGCCCTCGGCGGCACCGTGGTCACCGAGACCACCTTCGGCATCCAGGGCCTCGGGCGTACCACCTGGGACGCGGTACGCGAGGGCGACCTGCCGACCCTGATGGCGACCGTACTGATCGCCGCCGTCTTCATCGTCGTGGCGAACATCGTCGTCGATATCGTCTACGCCTTCATCGACCCGCGGGTCCGGCTCGGGTAGCCGTACCACACCCACCACCGCACTCAATAGCGTCCATATTGGACAGTACACAAGGGAGGAACATATGCGACCTCGAGTCGCCGTCGCGGCGGGCAGCGCCATCGTGCTGTTCGCAGCACTGGGCGCCTGCGGCAAGAACACCGGGCAGGGTACCGCCACCGACAACAACCGTACGACCACCGGCGTGATCGCCACCGACCCGAAGGACTCGATGGGCCCGGCCGCGCCGGTACCCGGGGCCACCAAGGGCGGCACGTTCTACGTCCTGCGCCAGCCGAAGATCAACCACCTGGACCCGCAGCGGGTCTACTCGTTCGCCGGCCTGTCCGCCGCGCCGCTGTACAGCCGCTTCCTGACCACCTGGAAGGACGACGGCAAGGGGCACCTGACGCTCGTCGGCGACCTGGCCACCACGCCGGGCAAGGACGTCAAGGGCGACTGCACCACGTGGCAGTTCACCATCAAGGACGGGGTCAAGTTCGAGGACGGCTCGCCGATCACCTCCAAGGAGATCGCCTACGGCATCGCCCGCTCGTTCGACCCGGACCTGACCGGCGGCCCGACCTACTTGCAGGAGTGGCTGGCGAACACACCGGAGTACGACACCGCCTGGGACTTCAAGGCGAACAAGACGAGCCTGCCGCCGGGACTGACCACTCCGGACGCCAAGACGCTCGTCTTCACCTTCCAGAAGCCGCACTGCGACCTGCCGTTCGCGGCCTCCCTGCCGTTCACCGCACCGATGCCACCGGCCAAGGACACCGGGGTGAACTACGACAACCAACCGTTCTCCTCCGGACCGTACAAGATAACGAAGATCGTGCCCGGGGTGCAGATGGTGCTGGAGCGCAACACCAACTGGGACCCGGCCACCGACCCGGTACGGCACCAGTACCCGGACAGCTTCGTCTGGTCCTACGGCGCGGACGCGACCGCGGAGGCGAACCGCATCATCAGCGACAGCGGCCCGGACGCCAGCGCGATCTCCTGGGACGGTGTCCCGTCGACGCTGACCGCCGCGGTCGCCGGTAACGCATCCCTGAAGGACCGCACCCTGCTGGAGCCGACACCGAGCGCGAACCGGCTGACCATCAACATGCAGCGGGTCACCGACCTGAGCATCCGCCAGGCGCTCAACTACGCGATCGACCGGGACGACCTGATCAAGGCACTGGGCGGCGCGACGGTCGCCTCGCCGCTGACCACCCTGATGCCACCGGCCACCCTCGGGTACCAGCAGTACGACGCCTACCCGGCCGGCCCGAACGGCAACCCGGAGAAGGCCAAGCAGCTGCTCAACGGTCGTACCCCGGAACTGGTGCTGGGTGTCGCCGACGACGACCAGGACACCCAGATCGGTACCCAGGTGAAGAACAACCTGGAGAAGGCCGGCTTCAAAATCACCGTGAAGACGATCCCGCAGGATTCGAAGCTGGACGAGACGAAGAAGAAGAACAACCCCTGGGATCTCTACATCGACACCTGGGGTGCGGACTGGCCGAGCGGAGCCTCGATCCTGCCGCCGCTGTTCGACGGGCGAACCATCAAGGACGAGGGCAACAGCGACACGTCCTTCATGAATGACTCGGCGATCAATGCGGAGTTCGACCGGATCCTCGCGATGCCACCGGCACAGCAGGGGCCGGAGTGGGCGAAGCTGGACAAGCGCATCATGACCCAGGATGCGCCGGCGGTACCGCTCTATGTGGACGTTGCCTTCTACCTGCACGGCTCGAAGGCGGGCGGGCTGTTCATCGGCAGCGTCTTCGGCTACCCGGAGTTCGTCAACGCCTTCGTCAAGCCTTAGCACCCGGCCCGCGGGCCGGCTACCGACGAGTACGTGAAGGATCAGTGTCGCCCCAGCGACACTGATCCTTCACGTCGATGCGTCTACACTCGCGCCATGACCTCTCCCGTGCGCCGGCTTGTCGCGTGGGTGGCTGCCTGGATTGCTGGCCTCGTCGTGCTGACAACCGCCTATAGCCTGCTGTGGTATCTCCCGGTGCCGCGCACGTGGTGGTCACTTGTTCTGCTTCTGGCATGTCTCCTGCTGCCATGGGCCTTCAGCTTCGTCTGTCGTCGTCGCGTCCGTCGGCTCTGGCGGGAGATCCAGGCACGGCCGCGGGTTCAGTAGGGGCCGGCGCCGCGGATTTCTGGCGTCGGCAGGCCGATGCTCATGACGGTGCGGATCGCCATGACCAGCGGGTCGCGGCGGGCGTGCCGGCCGAGCCAGAACCGTAACAGCAACGCGCGCCGGCCGAGCACCCGCCCGCTGAGCTCGACGCCCCACAGCAGCATGCCCAGCGTCATGTCCCGGCCATCGGTCTGGCCGCTGCGCAGCGCCCGGAGCATGCCGAGCCGGGCGCTTGCCAGCACCGCCGCGGCACCGGGCTCGCGATGTTCCACCCGGCGGCGTACCGCGACCTCCAGCTCGGGACCGAGCAGCTGCAGCCACCGGTACGCCGGTCGGGGGCCGGTCCGCTCGACCCGCTCCAGCACCGCGTCCAGGAACGGGTCGCCGGTCGGCGTAGTGTCCATTGTGTACAGGCTCGCCTCGCCGGTCTGATCGACCGCGAGCCGGCCGCGCCAGCGCAGCTCCGCCAGCGTGGCCGCGGCGAGCGCGGCGGCGAGCACATCACCGGGCACCCGACCTCGGCCACTGTTTCGCGGGTGGGCGAGCAGGTACAGCTCGTCGGGCAGCAGCAACGCGTACGAGTCCGGTAGCGCCCCGGGCGCCAGCCGGTCGGGATCGTTGGACAGCAGCAGCTCCGGTACGCCGGCCTCGGCGAGGAACTCGCGCAGCCGCGGTACCGCGCCGGGGTCGTCGCACGCCGCGACCACCAGCTCCCGCACCCCGATCGGCTCGCCGGCCGGGTCGACCAGATCCATCGGCTCCGACCAGGTGTGGCGCCACTTCGCGCCGGACCATCGGACCAGATCGCTGCCGACCGCCGCCAGCACCGTGTCCGGCAAAGACCTGGTGGCGAGTTCAGCCGCCTGACCCCGGTCGAGCAGATCCAACACCGTACCGAGCCCCCCGGTCCGGCCGCCGGCGCGTCGGTACAGCCGCATCGCGGTGTCCTCGGCATGCCGCCGCGCGACCCATTCGAAGTGCTTCGCGAGATCCTCCAGGCGCAGCGCCTCGGCGAGCAGGTCGTGATCCTTGATGAGTGCGAAACCCGGCCTGCGGTCCCAGCTGGCCGGCGGCTCGGCATCATCCGCATCCGCCTGGAGCGCGATGCGTTCGGCCATCGGGGGATGCGAGTCCCACCGGGGCGGTGGCCGCTTCAGCCAGGAGGGTGCACGCCGCAGCTCCGGCGCCCGCCGGTCGACCAGCTCCCGGAACCGGTCCAGGAAGGTCGCTGGTGCGCAGCACTCCGGTGCGCTCGCGTGCAGCCGAAGGTACGCCACCCAGGCGACCACCAGATCCTCGATGTCCCGGATGGTGAAGGTGAAGACCTCGCGCCCCGCCGCCCGTACCGCCGCCCGGTCGGCCTCCACCTCCATCCGCCGGGTCACGCTCAGGGCGACAAACGCGTACCCCGCGGCGTACATGGAGAAGAGCAGGCCGACCAGGCTACCCTTGCCGAGCCGGCCGATGGTGTCCACAATGGACCGCAATCCGCGGTACGTCACCGCGGACAGCCGGGTGTGGCCGCGTGCGTAGTGGCCCAGCTCGTGCGCGACCACCACCCGGAGCTGGGAGACCCGCAGCGTCTCCATGATGGGTACGCCCAGGTACAGGTACCGCCGGCCGCCGTGCAGGCCGACCAGTCCGGCGTCCTCCCATACCATCGCGTTCGGTTCGCCGACCAGCCGGATCTCGTCCGGCGCGCGGGTACCGACGAGCCCGGCCAGCTCGCGCACCAGCGACCACAGCTGTGGCGCGTCCTGTCCGGTCACCGGTACCCCCGGCGGCGGCTGCGGCCTGGCCCGGATCAGGCGCCACAGCGGCAGGCACAACCCGACCACGAGCAGCAGCAGGCTGCCGCTCGCCTCGTATGCTGTGGCGCCGGGCAGCACCCACCACAGCCAGACGCTCAGTACCGCCAACGCGATGACACTGCCGAAAGCCACCAGATAGAAGCCGGCGAGCAGACCCACCGCCACCGCCGCGCGGACGACGATCGTCATGGGAAGGCGTGCCACACCACCATGGTGGCAGCCCTCCGCACCCCCGGCGATACCCGTGCGGGCTGAAGGTTTCAGTCAGCGAGGTAGGTGCCTGCTGGCTACGCCGGTGCGTCCCGGTGGCGAGAAAGCGATCATTGACGATGCGTACGCCAGCGTCCTATCGTGCGCCCACCCGGGTCGGATCGTCCCCCGACCCGCATGCACCGAGGGGGTGCGTCACTGTGGCTTGGACAAAGCGGATGTCCGTGGGCATGTGCGCGGCGGGTGCCGGCGCCGGCCTGCTGATCGCGCTGGCGACCGCGCCGGCGATCGCCGGAAGCGCACCGGTCGCTCCCGCCGCGGCGGGCGGGTGCAGCGCCGTCGCCCACGTCGACTCCCAGTGGGCAACCGGCCAGATCGTGACCGTGACGGTCACCAACACCGCGGCCACCGGCGCCACCATGTGGTCCGCGAGCTGGACCCTCGCCAATGGACAGTCGGTCGCCTCCGCCTGGAACGCGAGCGTCACGACCTCCGGCGGTACGGTCACCGCCGTCAATGTGGCGTACAACGGAAGCCTGGCACCGGGCGCATCGACCAGCTTCGGCATGCAGCTGGCGGGTGTGGCGCCGGCACCCGCGGTCGGCTGTACCAACGATGCGGTCGTGCCGGTCTCGCCGAGCACCAGCCAGTCCACCGGTACCGGCGTCACGGTGGCCGAGGCCGACAACGGGCGCACCGTCACCCTGCCCGCCGGGCAGACACTCGCCGTCAGCCTCCCGGCGAACTACCACCCGACGGCGGCGCGTGGCTCGGCCCTCGTGCTGCTGTCGACCAGTGGCGGTTACCCGACCGGGCAGCCACTGGTCGAGCTGTACCGCGCCATCGCAGCCGGGACCGCTGACCTGACCACCCAGACCGACGACCCCTGCCTGCACGCCACGCCGCCATGCGCGATACCGGTCAGGCTCTGGACGGTGCATGTCGTCGTTCTCAACCCGAGCATCACGCTGACCCACGCCGACAGCATGACCACCGTCACCGTCCAGGTTGGACAGACGATCGGCATCTCCCTGGCTGCGGACTTCCCCGCGACGGCGGTCGGCGGGCAGGCCCTCGCCCTGCTGTCGACCAGTGGCGGTTACCCGACCGGGCAGCCACTGGTCGAGCTGTACCGCGCCCAGGGCACCGGATCCGTGGACATCAGTACCGTCAGCGACTTCGCCTGCCTGCACACCGCGCCGCCGACCTGCGCGCGCCCCAACGAGCTGTGGCGGGTACACGTCAACGTGGTCGGTATCGGCGGGTAGGCGAGGCTAGGCGCCCGGGCGCTGCCCCCAGGCGCTGACCATCAACGGCGGAAGGTACGCGCTCTCGGGTGCGTCGCAGAACCGCAGGATGTACTCGATGTCCTCGGTCGTGGCCGGGCCAGTGGCGACCAGCCGCTGCGCCAGCGCCTCGACCGTGCCGCGGAGGAAGGTCTGCGGGCCACCCCGGGCGAGCGGTGCGTGTACCTCGGCGTCCACATTGGACAGGCCAGCGGTACGGAGGTCGGCGGCGAGGTGGCTGCCCAGGGACGGGTCGGCGCCGGCGGCCCGGTGTACGGCCTCGATCGCCCGGCCGACCCGGGCGAAGGCTTGCGCGGCCGCGGGCGGCCCGTCGAGGTACTTCGTCATCATCGGGCCGGTCGCGCCGCCGAAATCGATGTCCTCGACGAGTAGCCAACCGCCCGGCCGCAGGACGGTGACCAGTTTCGGCAGCACCTTGTCCCGCTCCGGCAGGTGTACCAGTACCGCACGCGCGTGTACCAGATCGAAGCTCGCCTCCTCCAGCGGATCGGCGACGATGTTGTGGGTCAGCACATCCAGGTTGGTCCGGCCGTGCGCGTCCAGGAACCGGGTGTCCAGGTCGGTGGCGAGCACCTGCCCGGTCTCGCCCACCCGGTCGGCGAGCCAGCGGGCGATGCCGCCGGCGCCGGCGCCCACCTCCAGGCACCGCCAACCGTCGCCGACGCCGAGGCTCGCCAGGTGCTGCCGGGATGCCCGGTCGTACAGCGACTCCAGTGCGCCGAGCCGGTCAAGCTCCTTCTGCCAGGCCTGGTCGAATACATAGGTGCTCACGGGTACCTCCCGGCGATCGGCTGTACTCACCCGGCCAGGATCGGCACCCGGGCCTGAGCGGACCTGGGATGATCCATGAATCCGCCGGTCAGGCAGGCTGTGCGGGGGCCTGCGCCGGTTCGCCGAGCCTGGCTCGCAGCTGCTCGGCCGCAACGCCGAGCTCCTCGAAGGCGACCGCGGCCCGCTGCCGCGCCGCCCGGGCCCGGTCGCCGTCACCGGCCAGCACGTACGAGTCGCCGAGGCTGGCCAGCGCCGCCGCCAGGTAGTACCGGTCGCGCAGCTGGTCGAAGAGTTCGATCGCGCGCAGGTAGCAGGCGATCGCCTCGTCGTACCGGCCGAGGTGCAGGTGGATGAAGCCGAGACTGTCCAGAGTGGACGCAATGCCGCGCCGGTCGCCGATCTCCTCCTGCAGCGCCAGTGCCTGTTCACAGTACGGAAGCCCGGCCCGATAGTCGCCCAGGTGCGCATGGTGCCAGCCGATCGCGTTGAGCTCGATGGCCTGACCGCAGCGGTCACCCGCCGCCTGGTACAGCTCCAGCGCCTGCTGGTCGTGCGGCAACGCCAGCTGCGGCTGGCCCTGCCTGGCGTGGCTGCGGCCCAGTATCCGGTGGATGTACGCCACCAGGCCGGGGGCGGCCGGGGGATCACCGGCCGCCCGCAGTGCCCGCTGGAGGTGGTCGCGCGCCTGTTCGTAGCGGCCGAGCCAGATCAGCGCGCGGGCCAGGCCGAGTCGTGCGTGGGCCTGGCCGGCCGGGTCGCCCAGCCGCTGCGCCGCGGCCAGCGCGGTGGTGTGGGTACCCGCCTGGTCATGCCAGTGGGCGTGCTGGTCCAGGTACGTCGCCACCGACCAGGCCAGCTGCCAGGCGTGCACGTCGTGGCGCTGCGCCTGCGCCTCGTCGACCGCGGCGAGCAGGTTGGCGTGCTCGAGACCGAACCAGGCCTGGGCCTGGGCGTGGTCGCCGACCGGCGCCGGGCTGACCTCGGCCGGCAGCGGGGCGAGCGCGATCGCCTCCCGGAACGGATCCACCAGGCGGTTCGCCGCGTACGCCGTGTGCAGGTAGTGGTCGAGCAGCCGGTGCCGGGCCGCGGCCCGGTCGGCGAGCTGCCCGGCCAGTTCGGCCGCGTACAGCCGGAGCAGGTCGTGCATCCGGTACCGGCCGGGCTGCGCCTCAGCCAACAGGTGGGCGGCGGCGAGCTGGCGCAGCAGCACCCGGGTCGCCGGTACCGGCGCACCGGCCAGGCTGGCCACCGCGAACAGCCCCGCGTCCGCTCCACCGAGCAGGCCCAGCAGGGCGAACAGCCGCCTGGCGGCCGGCACCAGCGCCTCGGTCGAGCAGGCCAGCACCGCCCGCAGGTTGACCGCCAGCTCGCCCGCGTCCAGTGCGTCCAACCGGGTCGCCGCCTCGTCCAGCTCACCGGCGAGCGCGGCGAGTGGCAGCCCGGCGTGTACCGCCGCCCGCGCGGCGACGATGCCCAGCGCGAGTGGCAGCCCGGCGCAGTGCCGCAGCAGCGCCGCCACCGCCACCGGCTCGGCCGCGAGC
>JAFMQQ010000867.1 GCA_017354595.1 Micromonosporaceae bacterium | reverse complement strand
TCATCTCAAGCTCCGACTCCAGCTCGGTGAGCGTGCGGCCGTCACGCTCGAAGAGCCGGTCCAGCAGCAGCCGGCGGGTCGGATCCGCCAGCGCCTTGAAAACCCTGTCGTCGTCCTCCACCACCAGAAGATAGGTGACCAGATGGTCACATGTCAAGGCTCGTACCGTGAGGCGCATGCTGCTCGGATTCGGCCTGCCGGTCTCCGGCGCCTGGGCCACCCCAGAGAACATCGCCGGCTTCGCCGAACGGGCGGAGACTCTCGGCTATCACGGCGTCTGGAGCTTCTCCCGGTTGCTTGTCGCGACCGACCAGGACCTCGATCCGGTGTACAAGAGCGTGCTGGATCCCTTGCTGCCACTGGCCTTCGCCGCTGCCGGTACCACCCGGATCCGGCTCGGCGTGGCGGTGGTCAACGCGCCCTTCGTCTCGCCGGCGTACCTCGCCAAGCAGGCCGCCACGCTCGACGTACTCTCCGCCGGGCGGTTGGACCTGGGGCTGGGCGTCGGCTGGTCGCCCGCCGAGTTCGCCGCCACCGGCGCCTCGCCGGACCGGCGTGGCGCGCAGCTGGAGGAGTACCTCCGGGTGCTCCGTACACTGTGGACAGACGAGGTGAGTGCGTTCAATGGCGAGTTCTACACCGTACCGGCGAGCCGGATGGCGCCCAAGCCGGTGCAGTC
Organism: Micromonosporaceae bacterium; assembly: GCA_017354595.1. Lineage (GTDB taxonomy): Bacteria > Actinomycetota > Actinomycetes > Mycobacteriales > Micromonosporaceae > DATEJJ01. The sequence continues at coordinate 1,330 of JAFMQQ010000867.1, read as the reverse complement.
CGCCGGGCCGCCGGTGCTGCTGGGCGGTTCGGCACCGGCCGCGCTGCGCCGGGCCGGGCGGCTCGCGGACGGCTGGGTCAGCCGCAGCGCCACCGACCTGAGCCAGATCGGCGAGCAGATCGCGGTGGTCCGGCGGGCAGCGCAGCGCGCCGGTCGCGATCCCGACGCGATCCGGGTGGTGACCCGCGGCGTGGTACGCGTCGGTGCGGACCACGGCAGGCGGCTCGCCGGCGGGTACTCGAAGATCCGCGCGGACACGGCCTGGCTGGCCGAGCAGGGGGTGACCGAACTGTTCTACGACCTGAACTGGGATCCGCTGGTCGGCTCGCCGTCGGTCACCGCGGCGGCGGCCACCGCCCGCGCGTCGGAGATCCTGGAGGAGCTGGCGCCGGCACGCCATTCCTAGGCGCTATTCGCTCAGCGTATAGACGCGACGTATACGCCTGGCGTATGGTCGGCGGCATGAGTGTCCCGCTGACCCTTCTCGGCCTGCTGGAGCGGCAGCCCAGCCATGGATACGACCTCAAGCGTGACTATGACGCCTACTTCGGCCGGGGCCGGCCGCTGTCGTTCGGCCAGGTCTACGCGACGCTGAGCCGGCTGGCCCGGGACGGCAAGGTGGTGGTCGGCGACGCGGCACCGGGCGCCGGTCCGGAACGCAAGCGCTACGTCATCACCGAGTCCGGCGCCACCGAGTTCGAGCAGTGGCTGACCGAGCCGGTGGCGCCCGAGCCGCACCTGCAGACCGTACTGTTCAGCAAGGTCGTACTGGCGCTGATGCTGGGCCGCCCGGCGCAGCAGTACCTCGACACCCAGCGCGCCGCGCACCTGCGCCGGATGCGGGAACTGACCGACCTGAAGCAGGCCGGCAACCTGGTCGACTCGATGCTCGCCGATCACGGCCTGTACCACCTGGAGGCCGACCTGCGCTGGATCGACACCACCGCGGCCCGGCTGGAGATGCTGGCGAAGGTGGTCCGGGCATGAACACCGTTGTCGAGGCGCGCGACCTGACCCTCTCCTTTGGACAGACGCCGGCGCTGCGCGGCGCCAGCCTGTCGGTGGTCGCCGGCGAGCTGCTGGCGGTGATGGGGCCCAGCGGCTCCGGCAAGTCCACTCTGCTGCACTGCCTGGCCGGGATCCTCACGCCAGCCTCCGGCGAGGTCTGGTACGCCGGCGGCCGGGTCGACACGCTGCCGGAGTCGGCGCGCAGCGCACTGCGCCGGGACCGGTTCGGCTTCGTCTTCCAGTTCGGCCAGTTGGTCCCGGAGCTGACCGCGGAGGAGAACGTCGCCCTGCCGCTGCTGTTGCAGGGCCGGCGGCGCCGGGC
>JAFMQQ010000866.1 GCA_017354595.1 Micromonosporaceae bacterium | reverse complement strand
CTCCACCCCTGACCGGGTGGCAGCGGCTGAGGCGGGATCCCCGCCTCGGCCAGGCGGCCTGGGTACTGCTTCCGCTGCGGGCCTTCCTCGGCGTCACCTTCCTGTACGCCGGCCTGTCCAAGCTGTTCGACTCCAACTACCTCGACCCGTCCTCGCCGCTCGGGGTGCGCTCGCAGATGCTGCACGCCGTGGCCGGCTCGCCGATCAGCGGTCTGGTGTCGTTCAGCGCCCAGCACGCCACCCTGGTCGGGCTGCTGATCGCCTTCGGCGAGGTGGCGGTCGGTACCGGCGCGCTGCTGGGCCTGTTCACCCGGGCCGCCGCCGCGGGCGGCCTACTGCTCGCGCTGTCGTTCTTCCTCACCGTGAGCTGGCGGACCACCCCGTACTACTTCGGCCCCGACATCGTCTTCGTCTTCGCCTGGACGCCGCTGCTGATCGCCGGTGACGGTGGCGTGTTCTCGGTGCAGAAGGTGATCCGCCGGCGGGTGCGCGAAGGCATGCGGCTGCCGGCCAAGCCTCGCAATCGCGAGTCGGCCGCGCTGACCGCCCGGGTCGATCGGCGTACCACGGTCACCAGCGGCGTCATCGCCGGCGCCGGCGGCCTACTGCTCGTCATCTTCGGCTCGACGCTGGCGCTCGGGCGCCGGCGCAGCCCGGCATCCAGCCTGCCGCCCGCGCCACCAACCGGCGGACCGAGCCCGGACGCGGGTACCGGCACCCAGGCGGCCACCGGCCAGACGATCGCCAACGCGTCCGATGTCGCCGTCGGCAGTGCCAAGAGTTTCACCATGGCCAATGGCGAACCGGGCTGGCTGCTGCACCCCACCGCGGCCACCTTCACCGCGTACAGCGCGGTCTGCACCCACCAGGGCTGCCCGGTGCAGTGGGCCGGCGGCGGGTTCGCCTGCCCGTGTCACGGCGCGACCTATGACGCCAGCGGCGCGCCGACCGGCGGTCCGGCGCAGGGGCCGCTCTCGCCGATCGCGGTCAGCGTCGTCAACGGGCAGGTCCGCACGAACTCATGACCGCCCCGGCGCCTGCACCGCCGGATCGTGGCCGACCATACCCGGTCAATTGTCTACTTAGGACTCAGGACGGCAGTACCGCTCCGGTCATCGCGGCACAGGCGGCGAGCAGCCGGTCCTGCAGGGCAGTGTCGTAGGCGGCCGGGTTGGCTCGCAGGTCCTTGCGGCGCTTGAGATAACGCCCGGTCAACGCCGTACCCTCATCGCTGGTGGCCAGCCACACCTGCGTCTGCGCGCCCTCCGGCAGCTCGTCGGTCGCCCCCGCTCCGCCCAACTTGGTCTTGATCCAACCCGGGTCGACCGCGTTGCTGACCACGCCCGGCCACAGCCGCGCCACCGCGAAGGCCAGCAGCACGTCGCACAGCTTGGAGTCGCAGTAGGCCTGGAAGCCTTGCCACGGCTTGCGTTCGTAGTTCAGGTCGGCCAGGTCGACCACGCCGTTCGCCTCCAGGCCGGAGCTGAGGTAGACCAGCCGCTGCGGGCGCGGCATCAGACAGGTCAGCAGGTACGGCAGGAGCACATTCACCTGGAAGATGCGCTCGAAGCCATCCGCCGTGACAACTCGCCGGTCGCTGCCGCCCACCCCGGCATTGTGGATCACCACGTGGTACGGCCCCATCGCGGTGGCCTGCTCGGCGACCGACCGTACCTGCGCCAGCGATTCAGCGTCTCCCACCACCACGCCCGCGGCGCCGGCGACCGCGTCCCGGGCCACCGCCGCGCGCTGCTCGTTGCGAGCGTGCAGGACGACGCGGTGCCCACCGGCCACCAGAGCCCGGGCGGTCTGCGCCCCGATGCCGTCGCTGGATCCCGTGACGAATACAGTCGCCATCGCCCAACCCTTCTGGCGAGCCGGATCGCTACCCGGCTGACCGTAGCCCGCGTGCTCGGTATCCCACCGGCGGGATGTGGCACCCGCTCAGTCCTTCGCCGCTCACGCTCCGGCCACGATAACCATTGGAGGCCCCATGCCAGCGATCGGACC
>JAFMQQ010000865.1 GCA_017354595.1 Micromonosporaceae bacterium | reverse complement strand
ACCGAGCCGCCCGCGATCGCCAGTGCCACCACCCCAGCGGCGACCGCGATCGGGGCCGGCCGCAGCCAGCGCGCCCGGGGTGCGGGCGAACGAGTCGCGGTCAGTACCCGGTGGCGCAGCCGCGGGCTCGGCCCCTGTGCCGGGTACAGCGCCCGTCCCAGGTCGGCGAGGTGTTCCCTCTCATCAATCACCGTGCTGTCTCCGTCCTCTGCGTGTCGGTCAGTGCCTGCCGCACGATGCGGCGGGCCCGGTTCAGCCGGGACCGGACGGTGCCGACCGGGATGCCCATCGCCTGCGCGACCTCCTCGTACCGCAGCTGGCCCCAGGCGACCAGCAGCAGCACGTTGCGGTCGCCGGGGCGTAGCCGGCACAGGGCCGCGGCCAGGTGCGCGCGGTGCGCCTGCGCGCTGACCCGTTCGGCGACGAGCTGGTCGACGCCGTCAGTGACCGGGGCCTGCCAGGCCCGGGCGTACGCCCGGTAGTGCGCCCGTTCGACCCGGCCACGCCGGGCGATCTTGTTGGTGAGGATGCCGAACAGCCAGGGCCGGGCGCTGCTGTGTGCCACGTCGTACCGGTGCCGCTGGGCGAACGCGGCGAGGAACACATCGGCGACGAGGTCCTCGGCGATCTGCCCGACCCGCTGGTACGCGTACCCGTACAGCAGGTTCGCGTACCGGTCGTACAGGGCGCTGAAGCTGTCCGGGGTCTGCCAGGACTGCTGGATCACCTCGGCGTCGCTGGCCTCGCCGGCCCGCCCGGTTACCGCGGTGACCATCGCCTGCTCGACTGGCTCATCCGATCCTCCGTCCGGTTGTCGGTTCCTGTCCGGGCGTGCCCTACCTGGCGCGCCGTGTCCCGTCGGCAGCTGATTGCCACTACTGCCATTGCCGGTTCACGGCTGGGCTGGCACTGCTCTGGCCGCGGCGGCCGGCCGGCTGGGTACCCGGTCCAGCACGATGCCGAAGTGGTCCCGGTACGCCGCCAGCAACTCCTCGTCGGTGGTCAACGGCTGCTCGGTGCGGGTACCGCCCTCGGTCCGGATCAGCGTACGGTCGGCGATCGTGATCCGTCCGCGATCGTCGATCCGGGTGCAGATGGTGCCCTTGGTGAAGTGCGAGTCGGGTGAGGTCTGCTGGTACCAGCAGGTGGGTGCAAACTCGTCCAGCGACCGCGCCCGCCGCTCGATCCGGTACTGCGGCGCCCCGTCCTTGAGCACATCCAGGTCGCCATCGGGCGCTTCGGGCAGGGTGGGCGCGTCGACCAGGGTGAACCGCCCAGCCGGGTCGTCCTGATCGTCGCGTGTGGACAGTGACAGCGGATAGGTACTGTGGCTGCCGAAACCTACATCGACCAGCCACGGACCGGAACCGTCGCTTGTGGACACCAGCAGGGCGAGGTGGTCGAACGGGGGACCGAACCGCTGCCCGCCGAAGACCCGGACGGCGACCCTCGTGACCCGGTAACCGAGCGCCTCCAGCACCAGCGCGAAGGCCCCGTTCAGCTCATAGCAGAAGCCGCCCCGCCGGCTCCGGACGATCTTGGAGAACAGGTCGCCTTCGGCCAGTGAGATGGGTTCGCCGAGATGGATGCTGAGATTCTCGAAGGGCACCGCGATCTGGTGTGCCCGGTGCAGTTCCCGCAGTGCCGCGCCGTCCGCGACCGCCGGCCGCTCCATGCCGATCCGGTTCAGGTATGCATCGATATCCATGCGAGGAAGGATGGGATCTGAAGTCCGCTTCAGGTCAATCCGGCGCGACCAGCGTCACACGGCGGATCCGGCCGGGAACAGATCGGGGCACCGCTGGCTTGAGTGACTAGCACTCAACTATCAGATGGCAGGTGTTGCATGGCGACTCTTCCTGTTCTTCCCCTGCGCGACGATGTCCTGCTGCCAGGCATGGTGGTTCCGGTCACCCTGGACGAAACCACCCAGGCGGCGGTCGACGCCGCGCGCTCCACGTCTTCGGAGCAGGTGCTCGCGGTACCACGGGTGGATGGCGAGTACGGCTCCGTCG
>JAFMQQ010000218.1 GCA_017354595.1 Micromonosporaceae bacterium | reverse complement strand
CCGGTCACGCTGTTGTTCGGCCCGGCCGTCTCGTACGCGGTGCTGATGGTCCTGGCGATGTTCTTCACCGCCTTCTCGTGGTACTACATGCTCTCCCGGCACCTGCTCGGGCGCGGCGCCGGGGCGGTGCTCGGCGGGCTGTTCTGCGGCTTCGCACCGGGCATGGTCGCGCAGTCCAACGGCCACCCCAACCTGGTCGCCCAGTTCCTGGTGCCGTTGCTGGTGTGGCGGGCGGTACGGCTGCGCGAGCCGGGCCGGTGGCTGCGCAACGGCATCGTGCTGGGTCTGCTCACCATCTGGCAGGCGTTCATCAACGAGGAGATCCTCTTCGTCACCGCGCTCGCCTTCGGCCTGTTCCTTCTGGTGTACGGGCTGCGTCGCAAGGCCGAGATCCGTGCGGCGCTGCGGCCCGGCCTGCGCGGGCTCGGTGTCGCCGCGCTCATCGCGGCGGTGGTGCTGGCCTACCCGTTGTACTTCCAGTTCTTCGGGCCGCAGGCCTACCACGGCATGTTCAACGGCAACCGCAACTTCGGCGCCGACATCACCTCGTTCGCCTACTTCTCCAGCCACTCCATCCTCGGCAGCTCACTGACCTCCGGCCACTTCGCGCAGAACGCGTCGGAGGAGAACTCGTTCTACGGCTGGCCGCTGCTGGTCCTGATCGGTGCTCTGGTGTGGTGGCTGCGCCGCAACGTGGCGGTGCTGGCGCTCGCCGTGGTGGCCGTGGTCTTCGCCGTCCTCTCCTTCGGTGCGCGGCTGTTCTGGCACGGTACGCACACCAGGATCCCCGGGCCGTTCGCGGCACTGAGCCACGTGCCGATCTTCGACAACATCGTGCCGACCCGGCTGGCGCTGGTCATCATCCCGGTCTTCGGGATCCTGCTCGCCTACGGGTACCAGCAGGTGATGACCGCGCTGCGCGGCCAGGGGCCGGCCGCCTCCAGCGGCCTGCCCCGGGTGCTGTGGTTCGCGGTGCTCGTCGCGGCGCTGGTACCGATCGTGCCGCGGCCACTTCCGGTAGCCGTCAAGACGCCCACGCCCGAGTTCATCACCTCCGGCCAGTGGCACCGGTACATCACTCCCGGCCATAGCCTGGTCACGGTGCCCACCGCCAGTTCCAAGTACATCCAGCCGATCTTCTGGTCGGCGGGGACCATGCTGGACCTGCCGGTCGCGCGCGGGTACTTCCTCGTCCCGACGGTCGACCCGAAGCATCCCAACGACAAGCGGGCGACCTTCGGCGCGCCGCGCGCCGAGTTCCAGTACCTGACCGACTCGGCGCTCAAGACCGGAAAGGTGCCGAAGATCGGACCGGCCGATCGGGCCAGCGCACTGGATGACCTGAAGCACTGGAACGCGTCGATCGTGATCCTGCAACGGATACCGGACGACCAGGCGAAGTTCTCAGGCATCCTGCCGCCGGTACCGGGTGGCTTCGCCGCCCTGTACGCGACCACCACCCAGATCCTCGGCTTCCCGCCCACGTACACCGGCGGGGTCTTCCTGTGGGACGTTCGGGCGATAACCGGGGGATGACACTGGCCGCGCCGGCGGCCGCCGAGCCCCCGGCGGCAGCCGTTCCATCGACCGGCGCAGAGCGGGACCTGACAGCCACACCGACCCGGCGTCCGGACCGGTGGCTGGAGGCGTGGATCGTCTTCCTGTACCTGATGCTGGCGCTGTGGGTGACCGCCCGGCTGTGGCGCGCCCCCGGTCAGCTGGATCCGGAGACCAACAACTCAGATCCGGCGTTCTTCGAGTGGGCGCTGATCCACGCCACCCGCATCTTCACCCACGGCGAGAACCCCTTCTTCAGCCCGCAGCTCAACGCCCCGCTCGGGGTGAACATGATGGCCAACACCGGCCTGCTGGGGCTGACCGTCCCGCTGGTACCGGTGACGCTGCTCTTCGGCGCCTCGGTGAGCCTGCTGCTCATGCTGACGCTCGGTCTGGCCGCGACCGCCGCCGCCTGGTACTACGTCTTCTCCCGGCACCTGGTGCAGTCGCGGCTGGCCGCCGCCGTGGCTGCCGGATTCTGCGGCTTCGCGCCCGGCATGGTCAACCACGCCAACACACATCCCAACCTGGTGGCCCAGTTCCTCATCCCGTTCATCATCTGGCGGGCACTGACTCTCGGCGCGCCCGTCCCGGCACCGGAGGCGACCCGGCGGATCGTGGTACGCCGTGGCGTCGTGCTCGGCCTGCTGGTGGTGTGGCAGGCGTTCCTGAACGAGGAACTGCTCTTCCTGTACGCGCTGGCGTTGGCGATCTTCGTGGCCGGGTACGCGGTGTTCCGCCCGCGCGCGGTGGCCGTCCAGGTCGGCCGGTTCCTGGCCGGCCTCGGGGTCGCCCTGGCCGTCGCGGCGCCGTTGCTGGCGTACCCGTTGTGGTTCCAGTTCCTCGGCCCGCAGCACTACCGCGGGCTGCCCGAGTTCGTGCTCGGGTACGGCGCCAACCTGGCGACCTTCCCGGCGTTCGCGAAGCTGTCCCTGGTACGCGGGCCGGGCAACCTCTCGCCACAGCCGGAGGAGAACTCCTTCTTCAGCTGGCCGCTGTTGCTGGTGCTGCTGGTCGCCGTGGTGTGGCTGTGGCGCCGGGTGACGGTACGGGCGCTGATCCTGGTCGGACTGGTCTTCGCGGTCCTCTCGCTCGGTGCGACCGTGCAGTACCGGGACCACACCCTGGGTACCGGACCGTGGAAGCTGCTGAACCACCTGCCGCTGTTCGACACGGTGGTACCGACCCGGCTGGCGCTGGTGGTGATCCCGGTCATCGGGGTGCTGATCGCGATCGCGGTGCAGGCGGCGCTCGCGGACGAGGCCGGCGCGTCCGGCTCACCCGCTGGCTGGGTGCTGCCCCGGCCGGCGCGGTACGGCTGGCTGGCGCTGCTGGCGCTGACCCTGCTCGCCATCGCGCCCCGGCCGCTGCCGGTACAGCCCCGCCCGAAGGTGCCGGCCTTCTTCACCAGCGGCGACTGGCGGGCGTACGTACCAGCCGGTGACTCGGTGCTCTCCGCCGACGTGTCGGTGTGGAACGGCGGGATCACGGCGATGCACTGGGGCAACGCGGCCGGCCAGGACTACCGGGTGGTGGGCGGGTACTTCCTCGGCCCGGACTGGACCGGCCGCGGCGGGTACGGCGGCCAGGGCCGGCCCACCTCGGACGTGCTCGGCCGGGTGCTGGGCGGTGGGGACATGCCGCCCGTCGACGAACAGCGGCGGGCCCGGGCGGCCGAGGATGTGCGGTACTGGCACGCCGCGATCGTGGTGCTGGGACCCGGGGCGCCGAACGCGGCCGGGCTGCACCTGGCGCTGGATCAGCTCTTCGGCACCGGCCGGCTGGTCGACGACGTGTGGGTCTGGGATACCCGCGACCTGCTCCGCTGACGCGCCGCCGGCCGAGTCAGCCGGGCAGGCAGCAGCCGCGGCAGATCTTCGGCGTGGGCAGGCTGAAGGCGAGGCAGCAGGTGCGCCGCTGGATCGCCATATCCGGCCCGATCTCCACCAGGTCCGCCACGCCCAGCGCCGCCAGCAGTTCGGCGGCGGTCGCCGGTACTTCGCCGGGCAGCGCGTGTGCCGCCCGCGCCAGGGCGTACGAGACCCCGGAGGCGAGGGAGCCGAGCAGGGTACGCCGGCCCAGCCGGACCCGGTCCTGGATCTGGTCGAGCAACGGCGACAGGTGCTCGTCCAACAGCGTGCGGCGCAGGGTCGCCAACATGGCCGCCTGGTCGGGTACCACGCTGGCCAGCGGGTGCCGCGCGAGCGGGTCGCCGGGGAGTACCGCGACCCGCGGCTCGGCCAGCCCGATCTCCACGAACGGCGGCTGGACATGCAGCCGTACCAAGGTGTTCTCCGCCGATGCCAGCGGGACCTGGCGAGCCCGGGCGTAGCCGACCACCGCCGGCAGCACCAGCCAGTAGACGTAGGACTTCCAGGCCAGCGCGGCGGCGGCCGGTTCCCGCGCCTGCCACCGGTCCCGGGCGGCGGCGAGCAGGGCCGGTACCGCCGACCCGTCCGCGTATGCGGTGCCGGGCAGCCAGTCGCGCTGCCGGTCGGTGACGATGACCTGCGCCGGTACCCCGTGCACCGGTGCCTCGCCGTACCGTTCGCGTACCTTGGCCAAGGTCTGCGCTACGAGCGCGAGGGGGTGCGCGGCCGGCGCGTAGGCGACCATTGAGACGGCGGTACCCCCTTCGGCGACCAGGAACCCGGCCACCATAGCTCGGTTAGCCAAACCTAACTATATTGGGTACGCCTTCTGGGAGGCGCACATGACCACCTCGCCGCTCGACCGGGCCGCGGATGCGTTCGCGGTGGAGCTGGCCCAGTGGCGGACGCAGCGCGGGCTCTCCAAGAAGCAGCTCGCCGCCCAGATGGGCTTCGATCCCTCCTACGTCAGCCACGTGGAGGGGCGCCGGCACCGGCCGACCGAGGACTTCGCCCGGCGGGCCGAGGCCGTGCTCGACGCGGGTGGTGCCATCTGGTCCCGCTTCAGCGCGTACGATCAGCTGCGCCGGCAGGGCCGGGTACCGTCCACAATGGCCGGTCGTGACCCCGCCGGCGCACCACAGGCCGCTACCGTCGCCGGGATCACCGTGGCGGACGAGGTCGGCACACTCTCCTATCTGGACGGTGCGTACCAGTGCCGGGTGTACCAGGAGATCTACAACGCGGGACCGGAGCCGGTGAACCGGTACCCGGTCCGGATCACCGTCGATCGCGACCCGGCCGACCCGGTCGGCTCCAACCGGTACCACCGCGAGCACCCGCTCACCTGGGAGGAACTGGGCCTGCGGGCGGTCTGCGGCCGCCCGCCCGCAGAGCCGATGCGCTGGCAGCCGATCCAGGACCGGGACTCGTTCAAGGAGATCTGGCTGCACTTCGAGAACGACCAGCGGGCCTTCCCGCTCTACCACGGCGAGCGGACCGCGATCGAGTACTCCTACCGGGTACCCGAACAGACTCAGGGCCGGTCCTTCCTCCGCACGGTACGGCTGCCCACCCAGCGGCTGACGATCCGGCTGGAGTTGCCGGCCGCGCGCCGGCCGGCGGTCTGGGGTACCGAGGCCTCGCTCAGCGCCGCGCCGGCGCCGGTACGCACCCCGGTGGACCGGCGGGTCACCGGCGACCGGACCACCTTTGAATGGACCACCGCGCACCCGCCCTTGCATGGGCGGTACCGGCTGGAGTGGCGGTTCGAGACCGACCCCGTTCGCTAGGGTTGGGCGGGTGGAAGCGGTGCCGAAGACCGGCTGGACCGTGCCCGCCGCGGGCGGGCCGGATGCTGGCCCGAGCCTACCGCCGGCGGGCATGTCGCGGCGTACCGCGCGGGACGAGGTTCTGCTGGTGCTCGGGGTGTCGCTCGGGGCCAGCGCTATATACGCACTTGTCGATATCGTCGGCCGGCTGACCGCTCGCCAGGCACTCGCCCAGCAACAGGCCACGCTCAACGCGTCGGCCGCGCCCGGCCGGCCGTACCTCGACCTCACCTACCAGTTGCTCGGCATCTTCTTCGCACTGGTACCCGCGCTGCTCGCGATCCACCTGCTCCGCCGCGAACCTGGCGACGCGGGCCGGGTGCTCGGGCTGCGCCCGTGGCGCCCCGCCTTCGACCTCGGTACCGGCGCCGGGCTCGCGTTGCTGATCGGCGCGCCCGGGCTGGGTCTCTACATCGCCGCGCACGAGTTGGGGATCAACGCGACCGTGATACCCGAGGCGCTGCCGAAGATCTGGTGGGCGGTACCGGTACTTGTCCTGTCCGCGGTACAGAACGCGGTGCTGGAAGAGGTCGTCGTCGTCGGGTACCTGATGACCAGGCTGCGCCAGCTCGGGCTGGCGCTTCCGGCGGTGGTCGCGGCGAGCGCGGTGTTGCGCGGTTCCTACCACCTGTACCAGGGATTCGGTGGCTTTCTCGGCAACGCAGTGATGGGCGTCGTCTTCGCGCTCTTCTTCCTGCGGTTCCGTCGAGTCGGACCGCTTGTAGTGGCGCATGCCGCAATCGACACCGTTTC
>JAFMQQ010000217.1 GCA_017354595.1 Micromonosporaceae bacterium | reverse complement strand
TGCTCAACGGGAAGGCCAGTGCGCCCCCCGCGGTCCCGGTGAGCGCCACCGTCGACGCGGACATGGAGACCCGAATCCGTAAGGCGTACGCGACTATCGCCCGGCGCCCCGGCGCCCGGGTGAGCCTAGCCCAGCTGCGCGAGGTGCTCGGTGCAGCGGACCGGGCCGAGGTGGACAACGCGCTCAGACAGCTCAGCCGGTCGCGCGACGTGGACATCTTCCCGGACGCCAACCAGAAGGTGATGACCGCCGAGGAGCGCGCCGCGGCGCTGAGCATCGGCAATCGAGACGTGCATATCATCTCGATCGGCTCGTGATGGACGAGGCGGAGCGGCGGGCGCTGGGCGCGCTTCGCTTCAACTGGGCGCCCACTCCAGACGACGTGTGGCAGGACGCGCCGTTCCACGTCGACGGGCTGCACCAAGAGGCGGTGGAGCTCATCATGGACGGGTTCGCCGAGGCGGAGCGGGCCACCGAGTCGAGCCCGCTCGGCGTGGCGCTGCAGGGCGAAAAGGGTGCAGGAAAGACCCACCTGCTCGGCGCGATCCGTCGCCGGGTGCGCGAACGCGGCGGCTACTTCTTCCTAGTCAGTCTGCTGGAGACGAGCGCGTTCTGGCGGAGTACCGCACTGTCCATACTGGATGGTTTCGCCCGGGAGGACGCGGAGAAGGAGACACAGCTCCGGGCCTTCCTGCGCCGCCTGGTCGACATGATCGAGGCGCCGCGGGTGGTGCGCCGGGCGGTCACCGGCGACGCCGAGCTGACCCGGTCCACCCTGGACGCCTTTATCGACCTGCTGCGCAAGGCAAGCCCGCAGGTCGGGCTGGAGTGCCAGGACACCGCGCGGGCGTTGGCGCTGCGCGCCTCGGAGCAGCTGCGGGACCAGAACATCGGGCACGCGTTCCTCTGCTCCAACGATGAGGAGGAGCACGGCGACCGTTCCGGCTGGGGTCTACGGCGCGGCAGGCGCTCCGCGCAGGAGATCGTGCGGGACATCTCCCACCTGCTCGCGCTCACCGGGCCAACGGTCATCGCGGTCGACCAGATTGACCTGATTGTCACCCAGTCCAGGACTTCCGGCGGCCGCGTGGTCCGCGGGGCCGAGGCGGGCTGGCAGCAGACCCTCGTGCTAGAGCAGATCGCCGGTGGCCTAATGTCGTTGCGCGAGACGACCCGACGCACGCTCTCGGTGGTCGCCTGCCTGCAGAACACCTGGGACGACATCAGGGACGAGACCACCAATACCGTGCGGGACAGGTTCCGCGAGGCGAACGCACTGAAGCAGATACCCAACGCTGAGCTGGGGCGGGAGCTGGTCGAGAAGCGGTTCGCCCAGCCGTTCCGGGAGGCCGACTTCGTTCCGCCGTACCGCAGCTGGCCAATCCTGCCCGAGGCGTTCGAGGAGGCGTGGCAGTTCACGCCACGGGAGCTGCTGCGCACCGTGGACACACACGTGCGGGCGTGCCTCGCCACAGATGAGGTACGCGAGATGCACAGCCTGCTGCGTACCAACGCCGAACCGCCAGTGGTCCCGGCAGCCGTCACCGACGACGTGCCGCCATCCGTGCTCGCAGACTTCGATGCCCAGTACGCCGCGCTGCGCGAGGCGGCCGACCCGGCGCCGGCGCTCGACAAGGACGCCGAGGACGCGGTCGTGCCCGCGCTGCTCCGTGCCGCCCTGACCGTCTGGGTCGCGGAGCGCGGCGCGGACGCCGAGCGGTACGGCGTCGATCCGCTGCCGCGCGGCAAGCCCGCGCTGCACGCGCGGCTACGGGAGAGTCTCGGCGAGGAGAGCGACGATGAGCAGCACTGGTCTTTCCGGGCGGTCAGTGCGCCGCACCACATCGCGGCGCTGAACCGGATCAGCAACGCGACCACCGCCGCCGGCCTCACCGAGGGCGTCTCGAAGCGGCGCCTCTTCTTGCTCCGCAACCCGCCATGGTCACAGGGCAGCCGGACCCGGCAGGTCATCGCCGGCTTCGAGGCGGCCGGTGGGCGCACCTTGGCCTTCCCCGAGTCGGACATCGTCCAGCTCGTCGCGTTGCAGGGGTTGGTGGAGAAGCACGGGTACGAGACCCTCCGGCCCTGGTTCCTGGCCCGCCGGCCGACCACCTCCATCAGCTTCCTCCGCGACGCGCTCGCGGGCACCGCCATCCCACCAGAAAAGTCCACCCGGCCGGCCGAGAAACCGGCGACCGCCGTGCCATCGATCAAGGATGCGCCTGCGGCGGTGGCGCCAGACGACCCGATCGTGCTCGGCGCCGGGATCGATCGGCATGGCCGGGTCGCCATCGGACTAGAGGCTCTGCGGCGGCACACCGCCATCTTCGCCGGTTCGGGCTCGGGCAAGACCGTGTTCGTCCGCAGGCTGGTGGAGGAGTGCGCGCTGCGCGGCGTCTCAGCCATCGTCCTTGACCCGAACAACGACCTCGCTCGGCTCGGCGAGCCCTGGCCCGTACCACCGTCCACATGGGACGATGTGGAGGTCTCGCGGGCACGCGAGTACCTGCGCACCACCGAGGTCGAGGTATGGACCCCGCTGCGGGACGGCGGGCGTCCGCTGAGTCTCCGTCCCCTGCCCAACTTCGCCGACATCCTCGACGACCGTGATGCATTTGAGGCGGGCGTGTCCGCGGCGGCGGCGGCCCTCGCGCCACGCGCGAAGGTGGACGGTGCCACTGGCAGGGCACAGATCGGCCAGGCCGTGCTCCGCGAGGCGTTGACCAGCTACGCGCGTACCGGTGCCAGTGACTTGCATGGTTTCGTGGAATATCTGAACGCTCTACCCGATGGAGTGAGCCGTCTCGATGACGCCAACCGGTTGGCCGCAGACATGGCTCAACTCCTGATGGCCGCCATGGTCACCGATCCGCTATTCGGGGGTCGAGGCGATCCCGTCGACCCCGCCCTGATGCTCACGCCCGGCACCGGGTACCGGGCCAAGGTCTCGGTCATCAGCATGATCGGACTGCCCGACGGCGCGGCCCGGCAGAGCTTCGTGAACCAACTGCAGATGGCGCTGTTCGCCTGGATCAAGCGCAACCCGGCCAGGGACCGTCCGCTGCGCGGCCTGCTCGTGATGGACGAGGCGCAGAACTTCGCTCCGTCTGGCGCCTGGACCGCGTGTACTCAGAGCACGCTTGCCCTCGCCTCGCAGGCTCGGAAGTACGGGCTCGGGCTGGTGTTCGCCACGCAGGCGCCGAAGGGCCTGCACAACCAGATCCCCGGCAATGCGGCAACTCAGCTCTTCGGCCTGCTCACCTCGCCGGTCCAGATGCAGGCAGCGCGAGAGATCGCACGAGCCAAGGGCAGCGATGTCGCAGACATCGGTCAGCTGGGCAAGGGCCAGTTCTACGCGGCGATCGAGGGCTCGGAGTTCGAGAAGCTACAGTCCCCGCTCTGCCTCACTTATCACCCGAACAGCCCGCTGACCGAGGAAGAGGTCCTCGACCGCGCCCGCCGCCAATAGTGCCGTTCGACCTGCCACCGAGGCGGTACGGCTGGGTGTCATCCCGTGATCGCGTCACGGTACGACGCGTGACAATCGCCTCGATGTCGGCGGTCACGGTCGGGCAGGCTCTGGCCGATCTCGCCCAAGGGGCGCGGACCGGTCCGGGGCAGTCCAACGACGAATCGCCCGATTCAAGCAGCCCGCATCACCGACGCTCTGATGTAGTGTCCGGCGCCATGGGCTCGTTCCAACGAAGTCGCGCGGCGCGGGCGGCGGTTCGGCCCAACGCGCTCGGGTCATAGCGGAGGTGGCAGACCCGTAGTTCCCCGTCGACCTGGAAGTAGATCGTAATGGTAGCGAGGAAGTCTTTTTGATCATCCGGGCGCGGCTGCGCCGCCGGTCCTCGCTTTCGCTGATCCACGCGGTCTTCATACCGATCCACCGGGCAGTGGCCCGCCGATCCGCCTTGGACGCTCTCCCGACGGAAACCGACGCAGGAACGCTGGCTGACCGCATCCAACTCCTGCGCGACCAGATCGCGACAGTACTCGACGACCTCGAACCTGAGATCGGCCCTCGACGCACCAAGGCGCGGGCGCAGATCGACAAGGCACTCAACCGACTCACCGCAGCACACGACCGGGCGATCAACATCCCCGACGGTTGACCCCACCCACGAGGAAGATGATCCCGACGGGAGCGACGAGGCCGTCGACGCACTCATCTCGCCTATGAGCGTGTGCGGCGAGCCGAGACGCCGTACCTGCTGACTCCGCGGTCGCTCTCGCAGTGGCACGTACTTGGGCTCCGCAGAACGATCGCGCGCCATGGTTTCGGGCGAACTCGTACCGGCTCTGCAGATTCGGCCAGGACTCGATCGGGGGCCACGCTACCGGGCACGGTACCCTCTGACGCTCGCCAACTTCCGTGCAACGAATTCGCCAACTTGCGCGCAAGACGCAGGGAGCGGCGTTGGCAAAGGCAAGGTCCCTCGCCGCTTATCGTGCGCGGTCACATCGATAGGTCAAGTGACGGTTGTTGTGGCGGTATGGACGAGCAGGGAACCGAGAAATGCGCTGCTCTGTCCACATCGGATAGAAGGGCTGCGCCGTTCAGTCGGGGCCTCGGGCGTCATGGACCACGGTCACGGTGAGCTGTTCGGCTGGGTTAGCGCCTGCAGGAGTTTGGCTAATGCGCTTTGGGCGGTTGCCGATATGTAGGGTCCCACGCCGACGAGTGAGGCGATGAGTGCCGCTGCCTCGCCGGGTGTTAGCACGAGGGGCGGGAGCTGCCGACGTGAGTCGATCCGGTACCCGCCGCCTGGGCCACGGCGCGCCTGTACGGGTACGCCTGCTGCTTGGAGTCGTGCGATGTCGCGTTCGACGGTCCGGGTGGTGGTGCCGGTGCGGATGGCGAGCGCGGCTGCCGAGACGTAACGCGGGGCGCATATCCGTAGTTCCTCGATCAGGGCGTGCTGGCGTTCGACGAGTGGCAGCGTCTGGTGGAGCTGCACCAGACGGGAGATGCGCACCGACGTGGCCTGGTGGCGAAGGGGTACTTCGGGCACGCCGGACCACCTTTGGGAGAAACCGACATGGGTGTGTCGCATACCCGAGTCTACGGTCTGCCGGTAAAGCGTGCGTCCGGAAGGGCAGGCCCTGGCAACAGGAGGGCGTGGCGCGCCGTCGTTCCTCCACCGTCAGGGGTGTGCCAGCGTGTCCGCTTTCTGTCTTGCCTGTCTCGGCTATGCGATCCTGGCTCTGCCCGCCTCCACCGGTGGCCTGCTGTGGCCCTCGATCCGGGTTAGCCTGCACCAGCCGCTGGGTGCGCTCGGTGGCCTGCTCGCCCTCAGTGTGGTGGCCTCGGTGGCCGCCAGTGTGGCGACCGGCCGGCTGTTGTCCCGGCTGTCGGCCGCGAGCATCCTGGCCACCGGTACCGTCCTATGTGGACTCGGCGCCGGTGTGGACGCGCTTGCACCGACGGTGTGGTTGTTCGCGGCCGGGATGGTGGTTGGAGGGCTGGGCTTCGGCGCGGTCGACGCCGGGTTCAACGCCTACGCCGCGCGCCATTTCGACGCCCGTCAGATCACCGGGATGCACGCCAGCTACGGGGTTGGCGCCACCGCCGGCCCGTTGCTGGCCACCGCGCTACTGGGCGCCGCCGTGTCGTGGCGCTGGATCTTCGCGCTGCTGGCCGCCGTCCAGATCGGGTTGGCTGCGCTGCTTGCCGCCGGCCGGGGCGCCTGGGTGGCGCTACCGGCCACCGTACCGGTTCCGGCCGGCGTACCAGTCCCGGTCGAACCCGACCCGGCCCAGCCGGCTCGCAACCGGCCGCGTGTCGGGGTCGTCGTCGGCTCGCTCGTCTTCACCACGGTCGAGACCGGGATTGAGGCCGCGGCCGGTGTCTGGGGGTTCGTGTTCCTTACCGCCGGGCGTGGCCTGGCCTCGGCGGTCGCTGGAGCCGCCGTGTCCGGGTACTGGGCGATGGTGGTCGTGGGGCGGATCGTGCTCGGCCTGGCCGCTGAGCGGCTGGGCGCCGGGCGGGTGTTGGGCGCGGCGGTG
>JAFMQQ010000864.1 GCA_017354595.1 Micromonosporaceae bacterium | reverse complement strand
CCCTGGCTTCCCCTTACCGTACCCACCCACTCCGCAGGGTAAGTCAACGGCGGTAGCGTGTCGGATCGTGACAGCAACCGACACCGAACTCGGCCTGCCGATCCGGCTCCTACATGACCGCGTACTGGTCCGGATGGAGGGCGGCGAAGGGGAACGCCGGTCCGCGGCCGGCATCGTGATCCCGGCGACGGCCTCGGTCGGCCGGCGCCTGTCCTGGGCGGTCGCGGTGGGTGTCGGGCCGCACGTACGCTCGATCGTCGCCGGCGACCGGGTGCTGTTCGACAACGACGACCGGGCCGAGGTTGAGCTGCAGGGCAGCTCGTACATCCTGCTCCGGGAACGCGACGTGCACGCGGTCGCGGCGCGGCGGGTGGAGCCGGACTCCACCGGGCTCTACCTCTGACTCAGGCCGGCACCGGCTCAGTCCCGGCGCCGGCTCAGGGACCGGCCCACGGGGACGCGTCCGGCGGCGGGTACGAGCCGGGTGGCTGCCCGTATCCGGGCGGCTGCCCGTAACCCGGCTGCTGCTCGTAGCTGGGCGGCGCGCTCGACGGTGAACCGTACCCCGGCGGCGCGCTGAGCGGCGGCCCGTACCCCGGCGGTGCGCTCGACGGCTGGCCGTAGCCGACCGGCGAGCCGTAGCCGGCTGGCGAGCCGTAGCCCGGCGGCGAGCCGTAGCCCGGTGGCGGGCCGGCCGGTGCACCGAGCAGGACCGGCGTGGGTACCACCGGTTCGGGTGGCGCGTCCAGCGCCCGTACCACGCCGTCCGGGAAGGTCACGTGGTACCGGCTGCCATCCCAGATCGCCCGCGGTACCCGCCCATCCCGGCCCGCGTACGCCGACCGGTACCCGTTGATCGCCTCCAGCAGCCGCCGCTCCTCCGCGGCGTTGCGGGCCAGCTCGTCCGGGCGCCACTCGACCAGCCCGCGCAACTGGCCGTCGCGCAGCAGTGCCAGTTGGGTCGCGGCGAACTGGTACCCGCGCATCGCGGCCGCGCCCTGCTCGCCACCGACCCGGCGGGCCCAGTGCCGGGCGGCCAACCGGCGGCCGATGGTGGCGAGCGAGGCGACCTCGGGCGGGCTCAACCAGCCGGCCCGGACATACTCCGGCAGTATCCGCTGGGTCAGCCGCCCCTCCGCGGAGCGCAGGTAGAGCGCGAGGCCGACCATGCCCAGGAAGATCGGCACCATCACCGAGACGTACCCGTAGAGCAGGATGGCCAGCTGCTTCTCGTTGTTGGCCAGCACGGACATCAGGTTCCACAGGCCGTGCAGCAGCATCGCGACCAGCCAGCCGGCGATCGGGGCGAGCCAGCGCACCCGGCGGTCGCTGGCCCGCGCCGCCACACCCAGGCCGATCCCGGTCATCGCCGTGAACAGCGGGTGGGCGAAGCCGGAGAGCAGCACCCGCGCGATGAAGACGCCGATCAGCCCGGCGACTCCGGCGGCGGTACCACCCTTCTCCGCGTTCGCCCCGTAGCCGGCCCCGCCGAGGTAGAGGATGTTCTCCAGCATCGCGAAGCCGGTCGCGGAAAGTCCACAGTAGACGATGCCGTCGACGATGCCGGAGAAGGCCCGGCGTTTGGTGAACACGAGCAGCAGCAACGGCCCGAGCGCCTTCATCGACTCCTCGGCCAGCGGAGCACCGAGTACCGGCAACAGGTCCTGGGAGAGATGCTCGTGGTCGAGCAGGATGCTCTGCAGGTACTCGATGCCGATCGAGCCGGCGGCGGCGACCGTGGCACCCCAGCCCAGGCAGAAGACCAGGTTGCGGATCGGCTCCGGCTCGTAGCGGTCCAGCCACATGAAGCAGGCGACCAGTACCGGTACCGGGATCACCGCCGCGGCCAACCCGACCCCCAGCGCGGTGGCACCGATCCGGGTACCGACCAGCAGGAGCACCCCGATGCCGCAGGCCGCCATCAGGAACGGGATGCCGACCAGGGTGACGATCCGGGTCCAGTCGATCCGCCTGGGCGCTGGCGGGTAGTAGGCCATGGCGCCTGCCGGACCCATCG
>JAFMQQ010000863.1 GCA_017354595.1 Micromonosporaceae bacterium | reverse complement strand
CGGGCCGCCACGGCGGCCCGCGCCGGGCCCATGCCGGCCCGTTGGATCGGGGTCCTGGCACCCGACACCGCGAGCAGCTCCGCGCGCAGCGGAGCAAGGATGGTGCCGCTCACGCCGCTGCGCCCAGGGCGTGCCCGCGCAGGTACCGACCCAGCGCGCTGACCGGGAAGACGAGCCGGTACAGGTGGTAGTTGATGTAGAAGTCGCCGGGGAAGCCGGTGCCGGTGAACTCCGGCTCGTCCCAGCTGCCGTCGGCACGCTGGGTGCGCGCCAGGAAGCGCACTCCATCCTCCACTGTGGATGATTCGCGCTCACCCGCGGCGAGCAGGGCGAGCAGCGCCCACGCCGTCTGCGAGGCGGTCGAGCGCCCCTTGCCGATCCACTCGGGGTCCACATAGGAGCGAAGGTCCTCGCCCCAGCCGCCGTCCGGGTTCTGGTGCTCGGCGAGCCAGCGTACCGCCCGGCGGATCGGTGCCGACCCGGGATCCAGGCCGGCGGCGACCAGGGCGGGTACCGCCGCACCGGTGCCGTACACGTGGTTGGCGCCCCACCGGCCGAACCAGGAACCACCGGCCTCCTGGTGCTCCAGCAGCCAGCGGATGCCGTGCTGGCAGGCCGGGTCGGTGGCCCGGCCGTCGGCGGCGAGCATCTCCACGATGTGCGCGGTGACATCGGCCGAGGGCGGGTCGGTCACCGCGCCGAAGTCGCAGAACGGCAGCTTCATCGGCAGGGTGAAGGTGTTGTCGGCGTCGAAGGCACCCCAGCCACCGTCCTTGGACTGCATCCCGACCGTCCAGGCGACGCCGCGGTCGATCGCTGCGCGCGCCCGGTCCGGCTGCGGGTGGGCCACCCGGCGCAGCGCCAGCACGATCTCCGCGGTGTCGTCGGTGTCCGGGTAGTTGTCGTTGGCGAACTCGAACGCCCAGCCGCCCGGTGCCAGCCTGGGCCGGCGTACCGCCCAGTCGCCGGTCCGGGTGATCTCCTCGTCGAGCAGCCAGTCGCTGGCGCGCAGCACGGCCGGGTCGTCGGCGGGTACCCCGGCGTCCAGCAGCGCGGTCAGCGCCAGGCCGGTATCCCAGACCGGGGACTGGCAGGCCTCCAGCCGGCGTACCGGCCCCGCCGGGGTCTGCTCCCGGACCAGGAAACCCTCCAACCCGGCCAGTCCCTTGGCGACCGGCGGGTCGGACAGCGGCCGGCCGAGCAGGTGCAGGGCCAGCAGCGAGTAGACCCAGGGTGGCTGGATGCCGCCCCAGCCGCCGTCGGCCTCCTGGCGGGCCAGGATCCAGCGCACCGCCCTGTCGGTCGCCCGGCGGCGCAGCGGCCGGACCGGGTGCCGGGCATAGGCGTGCAGGATCCGGTCCAGCACGGCGAACACACCCGCCCAGCTCCACAGTGGACGCCTCGATGCCGGTACCGCTCCGGTGCGCAGCTCGTCGATACCGAACGGCAGCGGGCGTACCGGACGCAGCATCCCGACGATGGTCAGCGGTACGATCGTCTGCCGCGCCCAGCACCCGAAGGCGTAGATGCCGAGCGGGAACCAGCGCGGCAGGTAGATCATCTCGACCGGCATCTGCGGCAGCTGGTCCCAGGACCACAGCCCGAACATGGCCAGCCAGATCCGGGTGAAGACCCGGCTGCGCTCCACCCCGCCCTGGGCGCGGATCCACTCCGCGGCCCGGGCCATGTGCGGCGCGTCCGGCGAGTCACCGGCCAGCCGCAGCGCCACCCACGCCTCGACCGTGGTGGAGAGCTCCGATGGTCCATTGTGGAAGGTTGCCCAGGTACCGTCGGGGTGCTGCTGCGAGCGGATCCACCGGGCGGCCGCGTCGGTCTCGGCGTCGGTACGGATACCGAGGAACTCGCGCAGCAGCAGGTCCTCGGCGTCCATCGTCACGTTGGTGGCCAGCTCGCCCTTCCACCAGCCGGCCGGGTCCTGCAGCCCGCGCAGGTGCGCGACGGCCGCCTGCAGCGCCTCCTCGGCGCCGCGCTCGCGGAGCTGCGGGGCCGGCGCACGCT
>JAFMQQ010000862.1 GCA_017354595.1 Micromonosporaceae bacterium | reverse complement strand
CTCCACCGACCCGGATGCCCGGCGCGACTTCGGGCCATACACACCGGGATTCGTGGTGGTGCCGTACGGCGACATCGACGCGATGGCGACCGCCATCGACGGCAACACGGTGGCGGTTCTGGTCGAGCCGATCCAGGGCGAGGCCGGGGTACTGGTACCGCCGCCCGGGTACCTGTCCGCCGTCCGCTCGCTGTGTACGCAGCGAGGTGCATTGCTGATCGCCGACGAGGTGCAGTCCGGACTGGGTCGCACCGGCCGCACCTTCGCCTGCGAGCACGAGAGCGTGCGCCCCGACCTGTACCTGCTGGGCAAGGCGCTGGGCGGCGGGATCGTCCCGATCTCGGCGGTGGTCGGCCGGCACGACGTCCTGGGCGTACTGCGACCGGGAGAGCACGGCTCGACCTTCGGCGGCAATCCACTCGCCTGCGCGGTGGCCCGGGCCGTCATCGGGCTGCTGCGCACCGGCGAGTACCAGGATCGCGCCACCCGCCTGGGCGCGGTACTGCATGAGCACCTGGCCGGTCTGGTCGGGCAGGGGCTGACCGCGGTACGTGGCCGGGGCCTGTGGGCGGGCGTGGACATCGAGCCCACGCTGCTGACCGGCCGGCAGGCCGCCGAGCGGTTGCTGACCCGCGGCGTGCTCACCAAGGAGACGCACGGCTCGACACTGCGCCTGGCTCCGCCGCTGGTGGTGACCGAGGATGAGGTGCGCTGGGCGGTGGAGCAGTTGGGTACGGTGCTGCGCGAGGTTGCGGCACTGCCCAGCTGAGGGCATCGCTTGCCTGGGGTGCCGTACCGGCGGCAGCGCTGGGGCCGCGGGGGCGGAGAGCGCTCTCTCTGTGCGCTAGCGTGAGCGCATGAGGGGATCGCAGCGACCGACGTTAGAGGGCGTGGCGGTGCGGGCGGGGGTCTCCCGGGCTACGGTCTCGCGGGTGGTCAACGGCTCGACCACCGTGGCACCAGAGATACGGGAGACCGTCCTGCGCGCGGTGCAGGAGTTGGGGTACGTCCCGAACCAGGCGGCCCGCAGCCTGGTCACCCAGCGGACCAACTCGATGGCGCTGGTGTTCCCCGAGGCGGCCGCCCGGGTCTTCTCCGACGACGAGCTGTTCCCCGGGCTGGTCCTCGGAGTCAGCCAGGAACTCGAAGCCGCCGACCAGCAACTGGTGCTGATGATGGCGAGTTCGGTCGCCAGCCACTCCCGCATCGAGCGGTACACCACCGCCGGGCACGTGGACGGCGTCATGCTCGCCTCGATGCACGGCGCCGATCCGATGCCGATGGTGTTGCAGCGCCGCGAGATCCCGGTAGTGGTCAACGGCCGGGCCATGGGTAGCTCCACAGTGCCCTATGTGGACGTTGACTCCAGAGCCGGCGCGGCCGAGGCGGTACGCCACCTCATCGACGCCGGCCGGACCCGCATCGGTACCATCGCCGGGCCGCAGGACATGGTGGCCGGCATCGATCGGCTCGCCGGGTACCGGTCGGTGATGCGCGCCTCGCACCGCCGGTCGCTGGTGGCGCTAGGTGAGTTCACCCGTGAGTCCGGCCTGGTGGCGATGCGCCAGCTGCTGGCCGACGAGCCGGATGTGGACGCGGTCTTCGTCGCCTCCGACCTGATGGCGTTGGGCGCGCTGCGCGCGCTGGCCGAGGCGGGCCGGCGGGTACCGGACGATGTCGCCGTCGTCGGCTTCGACGACTTCGAGCTCGCCCGGTACGCCGACCCGCCGCTGACCACGGTCCGCCAGCCGATCATCGAACTGGGCCGTACCCTCGCCAGCCAGCTGCTGCGGCTGGTCGCCGGCGAGCAGATCGAGCCGGCCGTGGTACTGCCCACCTCGCTGGTCGTCCGCGGCTCGGGCTGACCGGCCCGGTCAGACCTCCGGGTTGCCGTTGGCCGAGGTGGGCGAGATGGCGGCCGATACATCCCAGTGCTCGACCACCTTGCCGTTCTCATCCACCCGGAAGATGTCGACCAGCTTGGTACCCAGCGCGGTGTACACCGGTACCGCGCCGGTGG
>JAFMQQ010000861.1 GCA_017354595.1 Micromonosporaceae bacterium | reverse complement strand
CGAGCGGTGGCTTCTTCGACGACGCCGGACCGGTGCCGCGCTGAACCCGGCAGCCCGGTCAGGCGCGCCAAGCTCAGATCGGGATGCTCCAGTCGACCGTGATGCCGGACTCGCCGGTGGTGCGCAGCTCCATGGTGCCCTGGTTGCGGGTGGCCCGTTCACGCAGGTTCACCAGACCGCTGCGCTCGTCCACGCTCGCCGGCGTACCGACGCCGTTATCGGCGACCAGCAACCGCAACCGCCCGCCGCCCACCGCCAGGTGTACCGACACCGTGGTTGCGTGCGCGTGTTTGACCACATTGGAGAGTGCCTCGCGTACCGCGGCGACCACATCCGTGCGCAGCTCGTCCGGTACCGCGCTGTCCACCGGGCCTTCCAGCACCAGTTCCGGCCGGAAGCCGAGCGAGGCGGCTGCGGTGTCCACTGTGGACCGGATGTCGACGCGGAGCGTCGCCGCCACGGGTGCGCGCAGTTCGAAGATGGCCGAGCGGATGTCGCGGATGGTGGCGTCCAGGTCGTCGACGGCGGAGTGGATCCGCTCGGCCACCTCGGGCCGGCCGGCCAGCCGCGCCGCCGACTGCAGGTGCAGGCCGGTCGCGAACAGCCGCTGGATCACCACGTCATGCAGGTCGCGGGCGATCCGCTCGCGGTCCTCCAGCACCAGCAGCAGCTCCCGCTCCTCCTGCGCCCTGGCCCGCTCCAGCGCCAGCGCCGCCTGCGCGGCGAAGGTGGAGAGCATCTGCACGTCCAGCTCGTCGCCCGGCCCGCCCGGCGGGTACGCCACCACCAGCAGGCCCTGCACCGCGCCGACCGCCGAGAGCGGGGCGACCAGGGCGGTACCGGTGGCGACCGGTACCGGCCAGGCGGCCACCCGGCCCAGATCCTCCACCGCCACCGGCTCACCGGTCGCCAGCGCGCTGCCGAACGGCCCCTCCTCGACCGGGAGCGTGGCACCGGCCAGCCCGGGCTGGTCCGGGTCGGCGACCTCCACCGTCAGCTGCTCGCGATCCTCGCTGGCCAGCAGCACCAGTACCCGCGCCGCGCCGGACACCTCCCGGGCACGCCGGGCAACCAGGCCCAGCGCCTCGGTGCGCTGTACCTCACCGGTCAGAACGTTGGTGATTTCGGCGGTCGCCTCGAGCCAGCGCTCCCGGTGCCCGGCGGCGGCGTACAGCCTGGCGTTGTCGATCGCGACGCCCGCCGCGGCCGACAGGGCGAGGATCATCTCCTCGTCGTCGCCGGTGAACTCCTCCGCGCCCCGCTTCTCGGTCAGGTACAGGTTGCCGTAGACCTGGTCGCGCACCCGCACCGGTACCCCGAGAAAGCTCTTCATCAGCGGATGGTTGGGTGGGAAGCCGAACGAGCGCGGGTGTTCCGAGATGTCCTTCAACCGCACCGGATGTGGCTCGTCGATCAGCAGCCCCAGCACGCCGCGGCCGTGCGGCGGCTCGCCGATCCGTTGCCGCTCCTGGACGCTGACCCCGTCGGTGATGAACTCGACCAGCCCGCGATCCGGTCCGATGATGCCCAGCGCACCGTACTTCGCGTCGGCCAGGCGGCAGGCGGCGGCCACGATCCGCTGCAGGGTGCTGCGCAGGTCGAGGTCGGTACCGATGCCGACGACCGCCTCGAGTAGCGCGGAGAGCCGCTCCCGGCTGGCCATCACGTCGCCGACCCGGTCCAGCAGCTCCTTCAGCAGCTCATCCAGGCGTACCCGGGACAGCGCCGAGAGTCCCAGCGCCGGTGCGGTCCAGAACGGGTCGCGCCGCACCTCGTCGTGTCCACCGAGCCCGCCACCCACAACCGCCATGGTAGGCGTGCCGGTAGCTGAGCCGGGACTGGGGGCGACCCGGAACGGATCACCCCCAGTCCCATGTGGACAGTCGTGGCTCAGGCCTGGTGGCTCAGGCTGAGGCTGGCTCCTCCGCCAGTTCCACCGGCTCCGGCCGGGGCACGCTGGCCACCTGGCCCCGCCGCGTCCGTACCAGAACACCGGCGATCACCGCGGCCGTGGCAATCAG
>JAFMQQ010000216.1 GCA_017354595.1 Micromonosporaceae bacterium | reverse complement strand
GGGCAACCCGTACCACAACCTGGTCTTCGGAATCGGCCTGCACGACCCGCAGGGCCTGGCCTGGGACCCCAGCAAGCGGCTGTACGCCTCCGACTACAGCCAGGACGCGTGGAGCGAGGTGAACCAGGTGCAGCCGGGCAAGAACTACGGCTGGCCGACGGTCGTCGGCGCCGTGCACAACGCCAGCTACGTCGACCCGATCGCGCAGTGGCGGCCGGTCGAGGGGGCCTGTGCCGGTACCGCGGTGGCGGAGGAGATCCTGATCACGGCGTGCCTGGACGGTACCCGGCTGTACGCGCTCCAGCTGACCACCGGCGGCACCGTGCTCGGTGCGCCGCAACCGCTGCTCAAGGGTGACTTCGGCCGGCTGCGTTCGATCGCCAAGGCGCCCGACGGTTCATTGTGGGTCGCCACCTCCAACAAGGACGGCAAGGGTACCCCCGGGCCCGACGACGACCGCATCGTGCGCTTCATCCCATCCGGCAGCGCTGGCTCGCTGAGCTGAAAAATCTCCCGAGCCGGGTGAGGATCTAGAGGTGCCGGTTTCGCGCGAGGCGGGTACCGCCGCCGGTCGGCCCGGTACGCGGCTGTCCCGGGCGGCAGCCCGCGCCTCCCGGGCGGCGGGCCGTGCGTCCCAGGCGATGGACCGCGCCGAGCGGGGGACCTGGCTTGCCGCCTGGCGGATCATCCGGCGGCGGTGGGTACGCCGCGCGGCCATCTCGCTCGCGCTGCTCGTGGTGGGCGTCGGCGGCGCCTGCCTGGGCCTGGTGCTGGGCGGCAGTTCCCACCAGGACGTCGGGCCCTTCTCCGCACGGTTCTCCATCACACCCGCGCTGCACGGCGGTACCACCGTGGAGATCCCACCGCTGGGCTCGCTCGACCTGCGCAGCCACCAGGCGCCGGTACGGTTGACGATCCGGCTGGAGAGCCTCGACCAGGCACGCACGCTGGCTCTGGCTACCGACCGGAACGGCTTGACCGCCGCAGGCCAACAGGCAGTGTCCGATGTGGAGCGTGGCGTCATCAGGCTGGCGCTGCAGTCCGCCGGCGCCGCGATCCTCGGCGCCATGGCGCTGGGGGCGCTGCTGTTCCGCCGGATGAACCGGGTGGCGATCTGCGGCGCCATGGCGACCGTCGCGGTGCTCGCCAGCGGTGCGGCGGCGCTGCTCACGTTCCGGCCGTCATCGGTCGAGGAGCCACGCTTCAACGGCCTGCTCGCCAAGGCACCCGCCGTGGTCGGCGACGCGCGCCGGATCAGCGGCCAGTTCAACCAGTACCAGCTCGAGCTGCAGCGCCTGGTGACCAACATGACCCGGCTCTACTCCACCTTCTCCAACCTGCCGGTGTACGAGCCCGACCCGACCACGATCCGCGTGCTGCACGTCTCGGACCTGCATCTCAATCCGTCCGCCTGGTCGGTCATCCAGACCGTGGTGCAGCAGTTCGACATCAACCTCGTCATCGACACCGGTGACATCGATGACTGGGGTACCCCGATCGAGACCTCGTTCGTCGCGCCGATCGGCAACCTCAAGGTGCCGTACGTCTACATCAGGGGCAACCACGACTCAGCAGTGACCGCGGCCGCGGTGGCCCGGGAGCCGAACGCGATCGTGCTGGAGGACCAGGTGACCGTGGTGGACGGGCTGACCATCGCCGGCATCGGCGATCCCCGGTTCACCCCGGACAAGTCGACCCGGACACCGGACGCGAGTACCCAGTCCATCCTCACCGCCTCCGGCAACCAACTCGCCAGCACCATCAGGTCGTACGGCAAGCCGGTGGATATCGCATTGGTACACGACCCGGCCAGCGCCGAACCGATGGTGGCCACCGTGCCACTGGTACTCGCCGGACACCTGCACCACCGGGAGATACACACGCTCAGCGAGCCGCCCGGCGGGACCCTGCTGATGGTGGAGGGGTCGACCGGCGGCGCGGGGTTGCGTGGCCTGGAGGGCGAGAAGCCGACGCCGCTGGAGATGTCCGTGCTCTACTTCGACCAGCAGCAGCACAAGCTGCGGGCACATGACGACATCACCATCGGGGGGGCCGGTCAGACCGAGGTGAGCCTGGAGCGGCACCTGGTGAACGAACCCGCGGTACCCGGTGCCTCGCCGAGCCCTTCGCCGAGCTAAAGGGCGGAGAGTAATGATTGGGGCGCCCTCAGCGAAGGCGCCCCAGAAAGCACACAACGACCCCTCGCACGGGGTCGTCGGGTCATGCAATGTGCTCAGTCGGTGAGATCGAACTCCCCGTCCTTGGTACCCGCCACGAAGGCGTCCCACTCGGCTGGCGTGAATACCAGCGCCGGTCCGCTGCGGTCCTTGCTGTCGCGCACCGCGATGGCGTCTTCGATCACTGCGACCTCGACGCAGTTTCCGTTGCCGCTGCTGCGTGAACTCTTGCGCCACGCGGCTCCGGTGAGGTTCAGGGCGGCCATTCCGCACCCCGTTTCCCGTTGGATGGTTTGTGGACGAGTGATTACTTCATGTTACGAGAAGCCTCCCGCAACCGGTCCAACGAGCGTTCCTCATCGAGGGCCAAGGAGCGGAGATTCTCGTGCACGATGCTATACCCTGCGACGTGATCCGGCTCCTCCAATGC
Source organism: Micromonosporaceae bacterium (assembly GCA_017354595.1). Lineage (GTDB taxonomy): Bacteria > Actinomycetota > Actinomycetes > Mycobacteriales > Micromonosporaceae > DATEJJ01. The sequence continues at coordinate 3,418 of JAFMQQ010000216.1, read as the reverse complement.
TTGCCCGTTCGTGAGATTTTCCAGGTAGACGATTGATTCGTCGGGCGCATCGGCGAAGCTAACGATTACGTAGGGTGTCGTCATGGCCGGGTGCCCCCCGGCGCTGAAGGGCAGCACCTGTACGCTCACGTTCGGTAGCTGAGCAAGATCGACAAGCTGGCCCAGTTGCTCCGCCATGACCTTGGCGCCACCGACCGGGCGGACCAGCACCGCCTCGTTGATCACGGCGGACAGGGACGCCGGAGGATCCCGGTGGAGTACGTCCTGGCGCTGAATCCGGGCCGACACCTTGCGGTCCACCTCCGCCTCTCCGGCGGTCAGCACGTACATCGCCCGGGCGTAGTCCTCGGTCTGCAACAGCCCGGGTACCGACTCGGCCTCGTAGGTGCGGATCGAGGACGCCTCCGCCTCCAGTCCGACGTAGAACTCGAACCATTCCGGCAGCACGTCGCCGTAGTTCTGCCACCAGCCGCGCTGCTGCGCGCCCCGGGCGATCTCGATCAGCGCCTCGGCGTCGGCTCCGGTCACCTGGTAGAGCGCCAGCGCCGCCCGTACGTCCCGTGGTTTGATGCCGATCTGCGCGTTCTCGATCCGGGACAGGTTGCTCTTGGACATGTCCAGCTGGCGTGCGGCCTGGTCGAGGGTCATGTTCGCCCGCTCCCGGAGCTGGCGCAACTCTCTGGCGATGCGGCGCCGACGGACCGTCGGACTGCTTGTCACGGCTGCCGAGTCTTTCACCTCGAGGCTGGGAACGCCAGGTAACCGGAAATCAACAGAGCGAATTTGGGAATTGCATTGCACGCTCGGCTGGCGCATGCTGATGGCACCTTCATTCATCGACACCGTTCGCGTCGGGAGGGAAGAGGGTGACCTGGGCGATCATCACAACCGCGGCCATCGCCGCGGTGCTGGGCTTCGCCGCGGGCCTGCTGACGTTCAAGCGGTCAAGTCGCTGGTGTCCCGGCTGCGGGGCCTCGCTTGCCTGCCCCAAGTGCGGCGGCCAGGCGGGCGTCACGCAACCGCCGGCGGTCATTGGGCTCAATCGGGGGACGGCCAGCAGCCGCGCCGCTTCATCGAGTCCGTCTCCGCGCTGACCACCGGTCGCGATGGTGGGCCGTAACAGTCCCGGCCGGGCGTAGGCCGTTCTGCCAGATCAGGATCTGGCGTCTTGATGTGTTGGGCATGCTGGGAACGGATTTCCGCGTCCAGGATCTCGATCACCGTCTTCCCGAGGCCTGGGTACGGCGCGCGCCAGTTGTAAGACGTGGCGGCCCAGCAATCTCGCATCCACTCACCCCTGCCACATTCTGAGACGGACCCGCATCGCCTCGATGCTCGTCGCACCCGTCTCCTAGAGCAGGAGGAAGTAATTCAGCAGCACGTTCGTGTACATCACCAATGCTGGGTCGGCCACGTCGTGCGCTGGATTCTTCCCATGCCGCAAGCAGCTGCGGCTTCTCGATCGCCATGCACAGCCACTCAAGGTGCCTCTCGCGAACGGCCGTGAGTTGGAGCGCCTGGTCAGTGCTGGCCCGACCAATCCACCGATCTGTCCATCGGACAACGGCGCCGGCAAAGGGCGAGGTTCAGCCGGGCGCTCGGTACCCAGGCGGTTGAGGTCAGCTCACCCCGAGGCGGGAAAGGACCAGCTCGCGTACCGCCTTCGCGTCCGCCTTGCCGCCGGTCGCCTTCATCACCGCACCCACCAGTACCCCCGCCGCGGCCACCTTGCCGTCACGCACCTTCTGCGCGATCTCCGGCTGCGCGGCGATCGCTTCGTCCACCGCCGCGGTGAGCGCGCCGGTGTCGGAGACCACCGCCAGGCCGCGGGCCGACATCACCGTCGCCGGGGAGCCCTCACCCGCGAGCACGCCCTCCAGCACGGTGCGAGCCAGCTTGTCGGTGAGCTTCCCACCGTCCACAAGCGACTGCAGCTCGGCTACGTCCGCCGGAGTCGCGCCCACCTCGGTCAGCTCGATACCGCGCTCGTTCGCGTACCGGGACAGCTCCCCCAGCCACCACTTGCGAGCGGACTCCGGTGACCCGCCGGCTGCCACGGTCGCCTCAACCAGCCCCACCGCGCCGGCGTTCACCACCGCCTGCATGTCCACTTCGGACAGACCCCAGGCCTCCCGCAGCCGGCGCCGGTGCTCGCGGGGCGGCTCGGGCAGCCCGGCCCGCAGCTCCTGCACCCAGGCCGGGTCGGGTGCCAGCGGTACCAGGTCCGGCTCGGGGAAGTACCGGTAGTCGGTCGCGGTCTCCTTGCTCCGCCCGGATGTGGTGTCGCCGGTCTCCTCATGGAAGTGCCGGGTCTCCTGCACGATCCGGCCACCGGCATCCAGTACCGCCGCCTGGCGCAGCATCTCGGAGCGGACCGCCCGCTCAACGCTGCGCAGCGAGTTGACGTTCTTCGTCTCGGTGCGGGTACCCCAATCTTCGCCGGGGCGGTTGAGCGACACGTTGACATCGCAGCGCAGCGAGCCCTGCTCCATCCGTACGTCCGAGACACCCAGGGTGCGGATCAGGTCACGCAGCTCGGTGACGTACGCCCTGGCGACGGTCGGGGCCAGGGCGCCGGTGCCGGGTACCGGCTTGGTCACGATCTCCACCAGCGGGATGCCGGCCCGGTTGTAGTCCACAAGGGACTCGGTCGCGCCGTGGATGCGCCCGGTGCCGCCGATGTGCAGCGACTTGCCGGTGTCCTCCTCCAGGTGCACCCGCTCGATGCCGACCCGTACCAGCTGCCCGTCGACCTCCACATCCAGGTACCCGTCGGTGCACAGTGGCTCGTCGTACTGGCTGATCTGGAAGTTCTTCGGCATGTCCGGGTAGAAGTAGTTCTTCCGGGCGAACCGGCTCCAGGTGGCGATCGTACAGTTGAGCGCGAGTCCAATCTGGATGGTCGCCTCGATCGCGGCCCGGTTGGCAACCGGAAGGCTGCCGGGCAGCCCGAGGCAGACCGGGCAGACCTGGGTGTTGGGTTCGGCGCCGAACTCCGTCGGGCAGCCGCAGAACATCTTGGTGCGGGTACCCAGTTCGACGTGCGTCTCCAGCCCGATCACCGGCTCGTACTCGGTCGTCACAGTCGTCATCAGCGTGGCTCCCAGGCTCACAGTTCGGGCGGGGTCAGTGGTGGGATGGCGGTCGAAAGCGCCGCTGCGACCCGGTACATCCGGTCGTCGGCCATCGTCGGTGCCATGATCTCCAGGCCCACCGGCAGGCCCTCCGACAGTCCACAGGGGACGGAGATGGCCGGCCCGCCGTACAGGTTGGACGGGATCGTGTACAGGTCGGCCAGGTACATCTGGAACGGGTCGCCGGTACGCGAGCCGAGCGGGAACGCCACGAACGGCGTGGTCGGCGCGACCAGCACGTCGGCCAGTTCGAAGGCGGCGGTGAAGTCCCGGGTCACCAGGGT
>JAFMQQ010000215.1 GCA_017354595.1 Micromonosporaceae bacterium | reverse complement strand
CTCCACGATCGCCAGCTTGCAGAACTCGATGCCGGTACAGGCCATCGTCGAGCGTCGCCAGGACGAGGGTCGCGCCTCCAGCCCGATTTCCCGCAGCGCCGTGACCAGACTCTCCACTCTGGACTCTTCGACATCGAGGACGACCAGTTTCTGGTACGGCGTGGTGCGCACCCTGGTCGAGCCGTGTGCCTCCACCACGTCGGCGAGCTGGGCGAGCTGGGTGCCACTGGTGCGACCGGCGACCGGCGCCACCCCGACGTAGTACCGGCCGTCCCGTTGCCGGTGGACGCCCACGTGGTCGTAGGGTCGCGCCGGCAGATCAGGTGCCGGACCGTCCACAAGGGACCACCCGAGGTACTCGGTCTCCAGCACCCGGCGGAACTTCTCCACCCCCCAGTCCGCAACGAGGAACTTCAGCCGGGCACGGCTGCGCAGCCGACGGTACCCGTAGTCGCGGAAGATACGCACCACGGCGTGCCAGACCTCCGGTACCCGCGAAAGCGGCACCCATGCACCGAGCCGCTTGGCCAGCATCGGGTTGGTGGACAGCCCGCCACCCACCCACAGGTCGAAGCCCGGGCCGTGCTCGGGGTGGTCCACCCCGACGAAGGCGATGTCGTTGGCCTCGTAAGGTACGTCGGCCAGCCAGCCGATGGAGGTCTTGAACTTGCGGGGCAGGTTGGACAGGCTCTCGTCGCCGATGTACCGCTCCTGGATCTCCCTGATCGCGGGGCTGGCGTCCAGCACCTCCGCGTCGGCGATACCCGCCATCGGGCTGCCGAGGATGACCCGTGGACAGTCGCCACAGGCCTCGGTGGTGGACAGGCCGACCGACTCCACCTCGCGCCAGATCTGCGGCACGTTCTCGATCTCGACCCAGTGGACCTGGATGTTCTGCCGGTCGGTCACGTCCGCGGTGTCCCGGCCGTACGCCTGCGAGACATGCGCCACCGCCCGCAACTGCGCCAGGTCCAACTGGCCGGAGTCGATCCTGATCCGGAGCATGAAGTACTCGTCGTCCAGCTCCTCCGGCTCCAGTACCGCCGTGCGACCGCCGTCGATACCGGGGCGCCGTTGGGTGTAGAGCCCGAACCAGCGGAACCGCCCGCGAAGGTCCTGCGGATCGATGCTGGCGAAGCCGCGATGCGCGTAGATCGTCTCGATCCGCTGCCGGACGTGCAGCGGGTTGTCGTCCTTCTTGGTGCGCTCGTTGGGGTTCAGCGGTTCCCGATGGCCGAGCGCCCACTGGCCCTCACCCCGTGCCCGGCGTACCGGCGCCGGTGTGGCCGCGGGTGCCGGGTTTCGCCTGACGGTCGATGCCGTCATCTCGGCGTCCTCCTGGTCTTCGTTGGGGACGCACGTGACGCGCATGATCCGGCGGCATTGGCCGGCGGGAGGCGATGAACAGTGACTCCGGCGCTCGCGTGCGCCCACCGATGGACGGTGGTGGCGTCAGCGAGGCGGACAGATGGCGCTGCGCACCCGGCCGTAGTCGACGTGGCGGCGAGCCACGAAGAGCCGGTGCACGACAGCAGTCACGCTGAACAGAATTCCACAGCTTGCCGTCCGTGGCCAGCGTGTCACAAGTAACTCCCGCTTCCTGGGAACTGCGTGTGCAGCGCGCCAGCGGCGGCGACGTCGGGTTACTTCCGGTGCAGCGGTACGGTCAGCTCCGCTTCGGTACCGCCCTCGGCTCGGGTACGCAGCTCGATCGTGCCGCGCAGCTCGCCCGCGACCAGGGTCCGTACGATGTTCAGGCCGAGCCGGTCGCTGGTCTCCAGGACGAACCCCTCGGGCAGACCGGTACCCGTGTCAGAGACCGTGATGTGCAGGTCCCGGCGGCCGCGCTCGACCGAGACGATCACCTCGCCGCCCTCGCCCCGCCGCTCCTCGCCGTGGCCGGAGAGGCCATGCTCGACCGCGTTGAGCAGCAGCTCGTTGAGGACCATGACCAGCGGCGTGGCGATCTCCGCGGGCAGCACACCGAAGGTGCCCTTGCGCCCGACGTGTACCGGCGAATCGGCGACATCGGTCGCGGCGACCGAGACCCGATCCAGGATCGCATCGAACTCGACCGACTCATCGCCGGACATGGACAGCGTCTCGTGTACCAGTGCGATGGAAGCCACCCGGCGTACCGAATCCTCCAGCGCCTTGCGCGCCGCCGGCGCCCGCCGTGCCTGCAGCCGCAGCAGTGCCGCCACCGTCTGCAGGTTGTTCTTGACCCGGTGATGTATCTCCCGGATCGTGGCGTCCTTGGTGATCAGTGCCCGGTCCCGGCGGCGTACCTCGGTCACGTCCCGGACCAACACCAGCGCGCCGATCGGCACGCCGGCCGGGATCAGCGGTACCGCCCGCATCAGTACGGTCGCGCTGGCGCCGTCGAGTTCCCGCCGCCCCGGCCACTCGCCCCGCAGCGCGCGCAGGATCCGGCCGCTCATGTCGGTACCCTCGAGCGGATCGTCGGCCAGCCGCTTGGTCAGCGTGGCCAGATCCTCACCCACCAACTGGGTGCGGTTGCCCAGGCGCCGGTACGCGGACTGGGCGTTCGGGCTGGCATAGCTGACCTTGCCGGTGGCGTCCAACCGGATCAGCCCGTCCCCCGCCCGCGGCGCCGTGGGCGCCTCGGCGTCCCGGCGGGGCGGTGGCGGCGGTGGCGGGAAGGTGCCGTCGGCCACCATCTGAGCCAGGTCGTCGGCGGTGGTCAGGTAGTTCAGCTCCAGCTGGCTCGGGGTACGCGCGGTGGACAGGTTGGTGTCCCGGCCGACCACGGCGAGCACCTTGCTCTGCCGCGGCCGGCGTACCGGTATCGCCTCGTGCCGGGCGGGTGTGTCGCCGTACCAGACCGGGTCGCCCTCCCGCCAGATCCGACCCTGGGACCGGGCGATCCGCAGGTGCGCCACCTCGGGACCGCCGAAGATCCGCCCGACCTGGTCATCCTGGTACGCGGTAGGCGCCGTGGTCGGTCGTACCTGCGCGACGCACATGAAGTCCTCGCCGTCGCCGAAGGGTACCCACAGCAGCAGGTCGGCGAAGGACAGATCGGAGAGCAGCTGCCAGTCGCCGGCCAGCCGCTGCAGGTGATCTACTTCGTCAGGGCCGTACCGGGTGTGCTCGTCGAGCAGGTCGCGCAGGGTGGACACGGGACCAGCGTGCCAGCCGTGCCGCTAGCGCGCTACACGCGCGCAATTTCAGGCCGCCGCTAGCGCGCTACACGCGCGCAATTTCAGGCCGCCGCTAGCGCGCTACACGCGCGCAATTTCGCTAACGCGTGACTGTCACCTTCGTCAGGCCCCGGGGCATGTCCGGATCTTCGCCCCGGGCCAGCGCCAGCGCCATCGCCAGCTGCTGCAGCGGGAGGATGTCCAGCAGTGGCGCGTACCGCTCGTCCACCTCGGGCGTCGGCAGGCGCATCTGGGTACCCTCCACATCGGACGGTCCGATCGTCACCACGTCGGCCCGGCGCTCACCCAGCCGGGCCAGCACCTCGCGCATCGCGGCCCCCCCGTCCCCGTTGCCGACCACGGCGAGCACCGGCACATCCGGGTCGGTCATCGCCAGCGGACCGTGCAGCAGGTCGGCGCCGGAGAAGGCGAGCGCGGCCAGGTAGGAGGTCTCCATCAGCTTCAGTGCGGTCTCCCGCGCCGTCGGGTACGCGTACCCCCGCCCGGTGGTCACCACCCGGGCGGCGAACCGGTATCTGGGCGCCAGCTCGCGTGGCGTCGGGTCGGCGAGCACGCCCTGGGCGAGCGCCGCCAGCCTGCCCAGCTCGGCCAGCTCGGCGGCGGGCAGCGTACCGTCTGCGGACCGTACCCCCTCGATGAGCATCAGCAGCGCGAGCAGCTCGGCGGTGTAGGTCTTGGTGGCGGCGACCGCCCGCTCCTTGCCGGCCGCGACATCGATGTGCAGCTCCGCCGCCTCCGACAGCTCGGACGCCTCGGTGTTGGTGACCGCGATGGTCAGCGCGCCGCTCTCCCGCGCCTGCTTCATCACCTCGACCAGGTCGGCCGAGCCACCGCTCTGGCTGACCCCGATCATCAGTGCGCCCGAGTGGTCCGGCCGGGCGCCGAACACGGTCACCGCCGACGGACTGGCCAGGCCGGCCGGCAGTCCCAGCCGGATCTCGGTCAGGTACGCCGCATAGAGCGCCGCGTGGTCAGAGGTCCCGCGCGCGGTGAACATCACGTGCCGGGGGCGGAACTCGGCGACCCGCGCCGCTACTGCGGCGATCGCGTTCCGGTGCTCGGGTGCCAGCAGCCGCTCGAATACCTCCGGCTGCTCGGCGATGTCGGCCGCCATGCCCATACCGCGGTTTGCCACCCCTGAATCAAAACACAGACAGCGGTACGAGCACCCGGTGCCCGTACCGCTGTGTCTGATCCCTTATTCGGCGACCGCCTGGAGTTCCGCGGCCCCGACCTCCGCCGACCCGGCCGCCGGCTTCTGGTCCGCCCGGCCACGCAGCGGCACGTGCTTGATGAAGACCGCCAGTACCGGCACCAGCAGCGTGATGAAGACCGCCCACCAGAACACCTGCGAAGTACCCGCCGCGATGCCGTGCAGCAGCGCGCGCACCTCCTGGACCGGCATCTGGGCGAGCTTGGCCGGGGTCAGCCCGGCCACCCCGCCGCCGGTGGTCAGCCGGCCGGCGGCCGTGTTACCGAGCTGGCTGGCCAGGTCGTCGCGCAGGGTGCGGTTGAAGATCGCTCCGAACAGCGAGACCCCGAACGAGCCACCGATCGTACGGACGAAGGTGGCCGTGCTGCTCGCCACGCCCATGTCGCGCTGCTCGACGCTGTTCTGCGAGATCAGCATCGTGGTCTGCATCAGGAAGCCCATGCCGAGCCCGAGCACGAGCATGAACAGCGAGGTCTGCGTCTTGGTGGAGCTGAGGTCCAGCTGGGCGAGCAACAGCATGGAGACAACCATGACCACCCCGCCGATGATCGGGAACGCCCGGTACCGGCCGGTGCGGGTGATCAGGCTGCCGGAGACCAGCGAGGTGACCAGCACGCCCGCCATCATCGGCAGCAGCAGCAGGCCGGAGTTGGTGGCCGAGGCGCCCTGTACAACCTGCTGGAACAGCGGCAGGAAGTTGATCGAGCCGAACATCGCGAAGCCGACCATGAAGCCGATGATCGCGCTGAGGGTGAAGTTGCGGTTGCGGAACAGACCGAGCGACAGCACCGGCTCGGGCGCCCGCCGCTCGACCACCCCGAAGATGGCCAGCATCACGACGGCCAGCCCGGCCAGGCCGAGGATCTGCCAGGAGCCCCAGTCGTACTGGTTGCCGCCCCAGGTGGTGATCAATACCAGTGCGGTGACGCCGACCGCGAGCAGCCCGGCGCCGGTCCAGTCCAGCTTGTGCTCAGTGCGGTGCTTGGGCAGCTTCAGCGTGGTGGCGAGCAGCACCAGGGCGACCACGCCCAGCGGCAGGTTGATGTAGAACGCCCAGCGCCAGCTCAGGTGGTCAGTGATGTACCCGCCGACCAGCGGCCCGGCGACCATCGCCACGGACATGACCGCGGCCATGAAGCCCTGGTACCGGCCGCGCTCCCGGGGCGGCACCAGGTCGCCGATGATCGCCATCACACCGACGATCAGCCCACCCGCACCAAGGCCCTGCAGGGCGCGGAAGCCGATCAGCTCGGTCATGTTCTGCGACATGCCGGACAGCGCCGAACCGGCAAGGAACATGACGACCGAGGTCATGAAGATGTTCTTGCGGCCGTACAGGTCGCCGATCTTCCCCCAGATCGGCGTGGAGACGGTGGTACCGAGGATGTATGCGGTGACCACCCAGGAAAGGTGGGTCAGGCCGTGCAGGTCCCCCACAATCCGCGGCATCGCGGTGCTGACGATCAGGTTGTCGAGCTGGGCCAGCAGGATCGCGAGCATCAGGCCGGGCAGTACGACCATGACCTCGCGACGCCTGGCCGGCACGGCTTCGGTGGCTGTCACGCTAGATCTCCCCCGAGAAAATGGATCCCGACAGCTTGCCGGGCGGCCGGTTAGCGAACTTACCTGTCGTACG
>JAFMQQ010000860.1 GCA_017354595.1 Micromonosporaceae bacterium | reverse complement strand
CCACACCCAGCTCGACCCCGGTGCCGGACGCCGGCGCGAACTCCAGCCCGGCCGCGCCGGGCGGCGGTCCGACAGCCAGTGGCGGTGGCGGTGAGACGTACCCCGGTGCGACCCCGACCCAGAGCAACGGCCTGCCCGGTATCGGCACCACCCTGCCCACCCTGCCCGGCCACTGACACCACCCGCACCGGGGAAGCCTCACCGGGGAAGCGCGGCGCGGATCGCTGACCGTACCGCCGCCTCCACCTCGACCCCCTTGACGCCCAGCGCGTCCAAAGCGAGCAGTGCCGCGCCGGCGACCGGCGGTTCGGCCAGCACGCCGACCCGCGCCTGCGGGGCAACCGCGTGGATCCCCTCCACCACGACGTCGTGCAGCGGGGGATGCCGGGCGACCAGGACCCCGCCGCCGAGTACCACCGTGAACTCGCGACCGGTCAACCCGAGCCGGCCGGCCGCCACCCGTACCATCGCCACCACCTCGTGCGCCTGCCGGGTGACGATCCGCCGGGCCACCGCGTCGCCCGCCGCGGCCACCGCGAACAGCGCCGGGGTCAGCCCGGGCAGCAGTCCGCGGTCGAGCTCGCCGAGGTGCAGCCCGGCGCTGACCTCGCCCACAGTGGAGCGTCCAAAGTGGTCCGCCACGACGGCGGTCAGCCCGGTGGTCGGGCCGCGCCCGTCCTCCCCGCGGGCCGCGTGCCACAGCGCCATCTCGGCCAGGTGATGCCCGCCGCCCCAGTCGCCGGAGATCTGGCCGAGGGACGGGAACCGGGCGGTCCGGCCATCGGCGGCCCGGCCGAGACAGTTGATACCAGCGCCGCAGACCACCGCGACCGCATCCGCGGCCGAGGTACCCGCGCGCAGCAGCGCGAACAGGTCGTTCTCCAGCCGGTGCCGCCGGGCCCAACCAGCCGCACCGACCGCGCCGGACAACGACTCCACCTCGACCGGCAGGTCGACCCCGGCGAGGTACACCTCGGCCTGGTCCAGCACCGTTGCGGCGGGTAGCCCCGCCCCGCCGACCGCCTCGGCGACCAGCCGGCCCAGCAGCGCCATGCTGCCCCGGATCCCCAGGTGGTCCGGTGACGAGCCGGGACCGGAGACGAAGGCGAGAACCTCGCCGGCGGTGGTACCGACGACGACGTGCGTCTTCGAGTTACCCCCGTCGATGGCGACGTACCGCCGTCCGGTCACCTTGCCCGCTCCAGGTACGCCGGGTAGGCGGCGAGCGGGCCCCGCATCCGGTCGGCTCCGGCCAGGCCGGCGTCCGGGTCACCCGTCCAGGTGACCCGGGTCTCCGGTTCCGGGGTGTACCTGGACCCACCGCCCCGCCCCGCGAGCTTCATACCGCTCGCCTACCCGTTCCGACCCGCCGGCACAACTTCATTCACGCTTTGTGAATCTTGGCCCTCTGGGCGAATTGTCCTCAAACGCCCGGCTTCTTGCGCCGGCTCTCCGGTACAAAAAGGACAGTAGCCACGCAACTCCACAGTGCACTGTCGTTGCTGGACAGTACACAGTGGAGTCTTTTGCCGAAATCCTGGACTCACGATCGATTCCGTGGCAGCGTAGGGGCATGGCTGATTCTGGAGTGAACGCGACGGCGGCCGCGCTGCTCGGCTTGCTGCACGACGGTCCGATGACGGGGGGCCAGCTGATGGCCGCGGCTGAGAAGCGTCTGGGTGCCTACTGGTCCATGACGCGCAGCCAGGTGTACCGGGAGTTGCCGGCGCTGGCCGAGGCGGGCTATGTGAAGCTGGGCAAGCCAGGGGCCCGGTCCAGCCAACCATATTCGATCACCCCGGCCGGCAAGCGCGCCTTCGCTCGCTGGCTGGCCGAGGAGCCCGGCCGGGAGACCGTACGCAACCCGGTGGCGCTGCGCACCGCCTTCGGCAAGTACCAGTCGGCGAGCCAGCTGAAGCAGGCGTACGAGAACGCGACCACGTTCCACAACGGCGCGTTGAACACCGCCCGGGAGGCGGCCCGCGAGCTGAAGAAGGAGGGCGACGACCACGCGGCCGCCGCACTCG
>JAFMQQ010000214.1 GCA_017354595.1 Micromonosporaceae bacterium | reverse complement strand
GGGCGTACTCGCCGACCGGGTCGGTCGGGGTGTCCTCATCGGCGCCGCCGGAGACCACTGGGCGCAGCGGGTACACGTTGCCGGAGGAGAAGGCGACCATCCGCGCGCCGCGGTACCGCTGCGCGATCAGGGCGGGCAGGTGGGTGTTGACCATCCAGGTGAGCGCCGCGTCGGTACCGGTACCGAACTTGCGGCCGACCATGTACACCACGTTGGGCGCGTCGGGCAGGCCGGCCAGCGACGCCGGGTCGAGCAGGTCGGCCGGCACGGTGTGCACCCCGGCGCCGTCAAGCTCGGCCCGGGCGGCGGCGTCGGAGAACCGGGACACCGCGTGCACCCGCCGGCCGCCGGGCAGGGCCTGCAGCGCCAGCGCCGCCATCCGGGCCAGGCTGACGCCCATCTTGCCGGCGGCGCCGAGGACGATCAGGTCTCCCGTTGTGCCGCGGAGCCGGTCGATGAGCGCCTGACCTGGCTGGTAGACCAGGCGCGCGATCTCACGCAGCGGCTGCGGGGGGCCGTCCGCGACCGGGACGGGTTGCTCGGGCGACATGGCATCACTCCCATTTAGGTCGCGCCGAAATTAGCCCGGCATTGCCGGCCGTGTCAACGGGCCACAGGGCATGGCACGAGATACTGGCTGTTGACCGCACGCTTTGGCCGTCCTAGCGTCTGCCCAGTTTTAGGACCTGACTCTAATGGAGCGCGGGCCGGGCTTCATCGAGGAGAGTAGTCGCTTGACTGCGCAGCGTACCGACGGGTACCGCCTGCCGGGCCTCTGGCCGGCGGAGCAGGGGCGCGAGCGGTCGGTGGCGCGGTGGGAATCGGCGCGCCGGGAGGAGCTGGTGCGGTCATTCGCTGAGCACGTGTACGGGCACACACCCGACGGCGGGGCACTCGGCGATGTCACTGTCCACAGTCGACACTATGGCGCGCTGGGCGGGCGCGCGGTGCGGATCGAGGCGGATCTGGCGTTGACCGGCCCGCGCGGCGTGCGTACCGCCTCTCTGCTCGTCTACGCTCCGCCCGCCGCGGGCCCGGACCGTCCCGCCCCGACCCTGCTCGGCCTGAACTTCGGTGGCAACCATGCCAGCACCACCGAACCCGATGTGCGCATCCCGGCAGCGGCGGAGCGGATCGCCGCCGCCCACCAGGGCGACGGTGGAGCGGGGGGCGGGGGCGTCGGTGCGCGCGGCGCCCAGGCCCGCCGGTGGCCGTACCCGCTGATCCTGGAGCGGGGCTTCGCCGTCGCCACGCTCTGGTACGAAGAGATAGAGATCGATCTCCCCGGGTTCGCCTCCGCCGGGGTCCGGGGACTGTTCCCGGCCGGCGACCACGCGCAGTGGGGCGCCATCGGGGCCTGGGCGTGGGCGCTGTCACGCGCGCTGGACGCGCTGCGCACCATTCCCGAACTGGACGCGTCAGCGGTCGTCGTGGCCGGTCACTCGCGGCTGGGCAAGACCGCGCTGTGGGCCGCCGCGCAGGACCGCCGCTTCGCCGGTGTGGTGAGCAACGAATCGGGCTGCGGCGGTGCGTCGCTGTTCCGGCACCCCGGCGTCGAGGACATCGCGGTGATCACGAGGGCGCGCCCGCACTGGTTCACCCCGCGGTTCGCCGGCTACCGCGGCGCCGAGCACCGGCTGCCGGTCGACCAGCACCAGCTGATCGCCTTGTCGGCGCCGCGACTGACGCACGTGGCCAGCGCGACCCGTGACGCCGGCGCCGACCCGGTCGGGGAGTTCCTCGCCACGCTGCACGCCAGCCCGATCTTCGAGCTGTACGGCCACCGGGGGACGCTGCCCCGTGGCGAGTTCGTGCCGGGCGCGGAGGTCGCACCGGAGCTGGCGGCCGCCGTCGCCGTCCCGCCGCCCGGGACCAGGATCGGCGGTCGGCTCTCGTACCACCTGCGCGAGGGCGACCACGACATGCTGGCCGAGGACTGGACGCACATCCTCGACGCCGCCGACGAACACCTGCCGGCCCGGCGCTGACCCGCTGCGCGGCGCTCACCCCATCCGGGCCAGCAGCGCGGGCGTCACCTCATGCTCAAGTGGGGCACCGGCTGCGAACCGGTCCAGCTCGGCCAGCACGATCTCGCCGGCCCGGCGGCGGGACTGAAGCGTACCGGCCGCCTCGTGCGGGGTCAGTAGCACATTGGGCAGGCCACGCAGCGGGTGCTCGCGCGGCAGCGGCTCCTGGTCGAAGACGTCCAGCGCCGCCACGATCCTGCCGCTGCGCAACTCGGCCAGCAGCGCGTGCCCGTCCACCAGGGCGGCTCGCGCGGTATTGACGAGCATCGCACCATCCGGGAGGGCGGCCAGCTCCCGGGCGCCGAGCAGGTGCACCGTCTCCGGCAGTACCGGCGCGTGCAGCGAGACCACCTGGCAGCCGCGCAGCAGGGTCTCCAGGTCGGTACGGGTGACACCGAGCGACTGTGCGTCCACATCGGACAGATACGGGTCGGCGCAGCTGACCTGCGCACCCAGCGCCCGTACCAGGCCGATGTACGCGCGCCCGGTACGCGACGCGCCGACCACGCCGACCCGTGCCCCGCGCAGCTCCCGGCGGGGCGGCGCGGCCTTCGCCTCGGCCCACCCGGCGCCGGTACGCAGCGCGTGGTCGAAGCGGTGCAACTGGTGCAGCAGGGCGAGGGTCAGCGCCAGCGCCTGCTCCCCGACGGCGTACGCCATCGCGGCACCGGCCTGGGTCACCCGTACCCCGCGGGCGAAGCTGGCCTCGGTCACCAGGGCCCGGACCGAGGCACCGGTGTGCGCCAGCAGCCGTAGCCGGGGCGCGGCGGCGAGCATCCGGGCGTCCAGCGGCGGGCAGCCCCAGCCGGTGACCACCACCTCGGCGTCGCTGAGCAGGCGCGCATAGCAGTCGGGGTCGGTCGGGTCGGCCCCAGCGGGTGGCAGCACCAGGTGGTACTGCGCGGCGAGCCGGTCGGCCAGCGGCGGCGGCAGGAACATCTCGCGCAACGCTGGGCGCAGTGCGAGCGCGACGGAGAGCGGGGATCCCATCGGCATCACCTCATGGTCGTGCCGGCCCGAGCCGGCCTTTGCCTGGCCCGGGCCGGTCCCGCGCAGCGCCAGGAAGCCCACTCCGTCGGTGCATGTGTCGGGGCATGAGCCAACCTTCCTGTCCTGTGGTTTGCGGATCGGCGGCGCAGCGGCCGCCGGCCGCGGGGTGGATTTGAGTTAGCCGAACGGGTCGACGGCGAGGGCCCGGACCGCGTCCTCGTCGACCTCGACGCCCAGGCCCGGCCCGGTCGGTACGGTCGCGACCCCGTCGACGACCTCGACGGTGGTGGCGCCGACGTAGGCGGAGCTGACGAACTGCCGGCCGTTGAGGTCGACCGGGGTGTCGATGCCGAACGCCGCGAACAGGTGCAGTGAGGCGGCGAAGCCGAGGTCGGTGTCGGTCAGGCCGGAACCCATCAGGGCCAGGCCGGCGTCCTCGGCGAGCTGGCACAGCCGCCGGGACAGGGTCAGGCCACCGGAGCGCTGCACCTTCGCGATGACGATGTCCACCGCATCGAGCCGGATGAAGGAGGCCAGATCGGATGGGTGGCGCAGGCTCTCGTCCAGGGCCACCGGTACCGCACCCTGGTCGCGCAGCCGGCGCAGTCCCGCGATGTCGTTGGCCCGCAGCGGCTGTTCGAAGACGGATACCTCCAGGTCGGCCAGGCGCCGCCCGGCGCGCAGGGCAACGTCCACTGTGTACGCCTGGTTGGCGTCGACCCAGAGTGGCGCGTCGGGTGCCGCGTCCCGTACCGCGGCGACGATGGCCAGGTCCGCGTCCAGTTCGTGCAGACCGATCTTCACCTTGAAGGCCGAGTACCCCGCGGCGCGCCCCTCGGCGACGGCGTCGCGTGCCTGCGCGGCGTCCCGCCCGGAGACCACCCAACCCAGCTCGATGTGCGAGCGCCGCCGCTGGCCCCACAGCACACCGACCGGTACGCCGGCGGCCCGCCCGAGCAGGTCGTGCACCGCCATGTCCAGTGCGGACTTGGCGATCGGCGCGCCGATGGTGAACCCGGGGTTGATCGCCCGCTCGTACCCGGCGGCCGCGCCGTCGAGGTCCCAGGCCGGACGGCCGACCAGTACCGGAGCCAGGTACCGGGCGATGGTCGAAGCGATCGACTCGACCGTCTCATAGGTCCAGGCCGGGGTCGGGGTGGCCTCACCCCAGCCGGTGGCGCCGCCCGCGCTGACCTTCACCAGCACCCGGTGGGTCGGTTGTCCGGCGGTCATCACCACCCCGCCCGCCACGCCGAACGACCGCAGGGACGGGAGTTCGACGACGAAGGTCTCCACGCGGTCGACGACCAGATCTTCCAACATTCGGTCCGGTACCCTGCCACTGATGGAATGAATTCATGCCTATCTCTACCCAAGATTCATCCAGTAAAACGGATAACACGCCGGTTGACAATGGGAAGTATCGCTGGCAAGAATCCAGGCATGGTCCGCCCTGATGGCATGAATTCATTCCTTCAGTCGGGAGCGGGCTCGCCGCTTCCGGCCGAGGCCGGCACCGCCCCGCCCCGCGGGATGCGGTTCCGCACCATCGCGGCGCGGCTGCGGCAGGCGATCAGCGACGGGCGCTGGCCCGTCGGCGGCCGGCTGCCCACCGAGTCGGAGCTCGCCCGCACCCACGCGGTCGGGTTGAACACCGTCCGCCGCGCGGTCGACCTGCTCATCGAGGAGGGCCTGGTGCGCCGGCGGCAGGGCTCCGGCACCTACGTCGTCGCCGCACCGGCCGCGGCCGGACCTCCGCGCTTCGTCGGCGTACTCGTGCCGTCGACCACTCTCTACTACCCGAAACTGATCCAGGGCATCGAGCGGGTGACCAGCAGCGCCGGCGTCAAGCTGGTGCTCGCCTGCTCCGAGTACGACCCGGCGCGGGAGGCAGCCCAGCTCGGCCAGCTGCTGGACGCCGGGGCCGCCGGCCTGATCCTGGTACCCAACCTGCACCTGGTCGCGGACCCGCAGGCGCACCTGGCGCGGCTGCACGAGCTGCCGGTACCGTTCGTGCTCGCCGAACGCCGCCCACCGGTCGCCCGTCCCGCGGAGGCGACGTCCTATGTGGTCAGTGACGCGTTCGGCGGTGCCTATGCGGCGGTACGGCACCTGGTCGGCCTGGGCCGGCGGCGGATCGGGTACCTCGGCCGGTCCGCCACGGCCACCGCGGCCGAGGTCTTCGCCGGCTTCCAGCAGGCCGTGGCGGATTTCGGTCTGGTACCGCCGGCGGAGACCGTGGCCCGCCAACCCGAATGGGCCGGCGACGACCTGGCCCGGTACGCGGCACGCGGGGCGGCGGCCGGAGTCGACGCGGTGCTGTGCCTGGGCGACCGGGAGGGTACGGCGCTGTTGCCGCACCTGCGCCGGGCCGGTCGCACCATCCCCGACGAGGTGGCGGTCGTGGTGTACGACGACGAGGTGGCCGACCTGGCCGAGGTACCACTGACCGCCGTGGCGCCGCACAAGACCGAGGTCGGGCGGCTCGCCGCCGAACTGCTGCTGCGTCGCATCGCGATGGGGCCGTCGGCGCCGGCCACCCAGATCGTCTGCCAGCCCCGGCTCGCGATCCGCTCGTCCTGCGGCGCCATGGCCACCGGCACCCACCAGCCGGACCCGCCGCCCCCGCCAAACCAGCCGAACCCGCCGAACCCGCCGAACCAGCCGAGCCCGACGGCAGCGACCGCAACCGCGGCCCGCTGATCCCCGCGCCCGCGTCGCATGCGCGGGTAGAGCGAAGCCCGCGCCCGGCGGGACGTCCAGAAAGGAAGCCTGTGCCACACCAACCCCTCCGGCTCGGCATCGTGGGTGCCGGCACGATCGCCGAACGCCATGTCGCGGCCGCGGCCACGCTGCCGGAAGTGGCGGTCGTCGCGATCGCCGACGTCAATCCGGCCGCCGCCGGCCGGCTCGCCGCCGGCTGCGGTGCGAGCGTCCACACAGGACACGACGCGATGTTCCGCGCCGGCGGGCTGGATGCGGTGGTGATCGCGGCCCCGCACGCGCTGCACGCGCCGATCACCCGCGACG
>JAFMQQ010000859.1 GCA_017354595.1 Micromonosporaceae bacterium | reverse complement strand
GCGGCGCAGGCGGCCACCGTACTGCCGGTCTGCGCGCTCACCCTCGCGGTGGGTGGCGACGACCTTCCGGTGCTCGGGCTGTGCCTGCTCGCCCTCGCATTCACCGCACTGCGCCGGTTCGGTGCGGCCGGGCTGGCGGTCGGCGCGGCCGGCGCGCTGAAGCTCTTCGCCTGGCCGGTGGCGGTGGTGTTACTGGCGACCGCGGTCCTGTCCGGCCGGCGGGGCACCGGCCGGTACGCCGCCGGCGCCTTCGGGCTGCCGGTGCTGGCGCTCGTACCGGCCTTCGCGATCGACCCGGGCGCGGCGATCGAGAACGTGGTCCGCTTCCCGCTCGGCCTGGGCCTGGTCGAGAGCCCCGCGGCGAGTCCCTTCCCCGGTCACCTCATCGCGACGGCGGTGCCGGGTGGCCGTGCCGTGGCCGCCGCCCTGCTGGTCCTCGCCGCGCTGGCGATCGCCGGATGGCTACTGCGCCGGCCGCCGCCGGATGCCCGGTCCGCCGCGCTGGTCTGCGCGACCGGCCTGCTCGCCGCCGTACTGCTGCTGCCCGCGACCCGGTTCGGCTACCTGTTGTACCCAGCGGCCTTCGCTGTATGGGCACCGGCGCTCAGACTGAAGCGGTGAACCAGTACCGGGACCGCTCGCACGCCGGCGATGTGCTCGCCGCCGAACTCGCCCGCCGCGACCTGACCCAGCCGACCGTTCTGGGCCTGGTACGCGGCGGGGTACCCGTGGCGGTCCGGGTGGCCGCCGCGCTGCACGCACCGCTGGACGCCCTGGTGGTACGCAAGCTCGGCGTGCCATGGGCACCGGAGGTGGCCTTCGGTGCCCTCGGGCCGGCCGGCGTCCGGGTGCTCAACCCGCAGGTGGCCGACCAGGTCAGCCGGGACGACATCGCCGAGGTGACCGAGCAGGAGAAGGCCGAACTGGCCCGGCGGGAGGACCGGTACCGACCCGGCCGTGGCCCGGTCGAGGTCGGCGGCCGTACCGCCGTCGTGGTGGACGACGGACTGGCTACCGGTGCCACCGCCCGGGCCGCGGTCGAGGTGGTCCGCAAACTGGGCGCGGACCGGGTGGTGCTCGCCGTACCGGTCGGCTCCCCGCAGGCGGTCGATTGGCTCCGCGAGGCGGCCGACGAGGTGGTCTGCCCGCTTGCACCGGCGGACTTCGGCGCGGTGAGCCGGTACTTCGAGACCTTCGAACAGGTCACCGACGGGGCGGTGGTCGCGCTGCTGGGCGCGACCGGCTGACCGGACCCGGCCGGCACATACATCGCCACCCATCCTCTCGCCGGACCGCATCCGAACTACGACAAAGTTCACCCGCAGTCCGGCAGGCCGGGGAGGCGACATGGCAGGCAGGCACCACCGCGTCCGTGGTGGCGA
The DNA here is from genome assembly GCA_017354595.1 of Micromonosporaceae bacterium. Classification (GTDB taxonomy): domain Bacteria; phylum Actinomycetota; class Actinomycetes; order Mycobacteriales; family Micromonosporaceae; genus DATEJJ01. The sequence goes on along the minus strand of JAFMQQ010000859.1, from coordinate 652 downwards.
GATCTTCCAGTACCGGACGGGCGAGCCCGATGTCGGTACGCACCGGGCCGGCCGGCGCGGTCGGCGATCGGCGGCGCCCGAGCCGGAGCCACCTGCCAGCGATCCCGACGGCGATCGGGGCCAGCCCGGCGACGGTACCGAGTGGCGGCCCGACCCGAGCGGGCCACCGGAGCCGGCCGCCACCGCTCCGGCCACCTCGGAAGCGAATACCGTCCGCCTTGCCATCGAGGCTTCCCCGGCGATCCCACCGCAACGCGCCATCGAGGCGCCGCCTACCGCACCGCCCGCCCGGCCGGCACCGACCGCGGCTCCCACCGAGCCCGCGCCTCCCACACAGCAGGCGGCCCACTGGGCACGGAACACGCCGCCGCCGGTACAGGCGCCGGCACGGCAGATCGCGCCCTGGGCACAGCACACGCCCAATGGCGGCTGGCCGGCCCAGAACGCGCCCACTCCGGTACCGCCGCCCCTCCTTCAACACAGCGGTGGTTGGCCGGCCCAGCAGGCGCCCGAATCCGGACCTGCGCGCGGTGCGGCCGCACGGCAATCCGGGCAGAGCCCGGCCCGCCCACCAACGAAGCCAGGCGAGCTGCCCGCCGCCGGCAGCGCGGCGCGCGGCGGCGTCCGGCCCCGCTCCAACGCCGACCTGGAC
>JAFMQQ010000858.1 GCA_017354595.1 Micromonosporaceae bacterium | reverse complement strand
TGGCAGCAGTACTACTGCGCGACCAAGAGCGTCGAGAACGGTGGTGACCCGGCCCAGCTGACCGCGCCGGGGATGGCCGGCGACTACGGCTCGGTGATCCCGTCGCTGAACGCCATCGCCGACCCGCTCTCCCCACCGTTCGACCTCTCCATCCCGGACATCTACCGCTACCAGATCTGGAAGCAGGACTTCGAGAAGAATGGGCCGGCCAACTTCAACATGGTGTGGCTCTCCAGTGACCACACTGGTGGCCCGGCTGACTCGGAGGCCGGGGTGGCCGACGGCGACCTCGCCGAGGGCCAGATCATCGACACGATCTCGCACAGCAAGTACTGGAAGGACTCCGCCATCTTCGTCCTCGAGGACGACAGCCAGGACGGTGCCGACCACGTCGACGGCCACCGCGCCCCGGTCCAGGTGATCAGCCCCTGGGCCCAGCACGGCAAGGTGATCAGCACCTATTACTCGCAGATCTCGGCCGTCCGGACGATCGAGCAGATCCTCGGCGGCCAGCCGCTCAACGAGAAGGTCGCCGCTGCCACGCCGATGTACGACGCCTTCACCAACAGGCCCGACTACACGCCCTTCAACGCGGTGCCGAACCAGGTACCGCTGACCGAGGGCATCGCAACGGCGCCGTCCTGTGGCCTGGACACGCTGGGTCTCACCGGTGCTGCTGCCACGGAACTGAACACCACGCAGGCCCAGAAGACCGCGGTACCCGCGGACCAGAAGGCCACCGCGGCTGCCTGGCAGACCTGGCTTGCTCAGCAGCACACCATGGGCAACGGTGCGATCCCGGACTACGCGAACCCGGCACAGATGAACCGGTTCACGTGGTACCAGGCGCACGGATGGACGGTGCCCTACCCGGGCGATGCGAAGATCTACACCCCGTCGCAGGTTCCGGGCGCCTACCTCCCGGGCTCGGACAACTGAGTCCCCGAACAACGACTGAACAGCGTCACGACCAGACGGCCCGCCGGATCTCCGGCGGGCCGTCGCCGGTACGAGCGCCCTGGAGGCCGGCGACGACCACTGATCGCGGTCCTGGCAAGATGGCGACATGGAGCGTGTGCTTGGAGTTGGCGGATACTTCTTGCGGGCGGCCGACCCGGCGGCCCTTGGTGCGTGGTACCGCGAGTGCCTGGGCCTGGACGCCGATGAGAACGGCCTGTGGTATCCGGAGGCCGGGATGACAGTCTTCGCGACGTTCGAGTCGGAGACCGAGTACTTTGGCTCCCGTGCGCAGCAGACCATGCTCAACTTCCGTGTCCGCGACCTGGATGCGATGCTCGCGCAATTGCGCGCCAAGGGCGCGGATGTCGCCAAGGAGATTCAGGACGTCGAGGGCATCGGTCGTTTCGGCTGGGTCACCGATCCCGAGGGCAATCGGGTCGAGTTGTGGCAATCCAGCTGACGACCGTCTTCATGGAACCGGCCGCACGAGGTACGAGACCCACCTGATCCCTCCCGGACCAAGGAGGCGTCCGGTGGCCGGTGTGGTATGGAGTGTGTGGTGATGCCGCGGGTTGCTGTGGTCACCGGAGCCGGCAGTGGTATCGGCAGGCAGACCGCGGTGGCGTTGGCGAGCGACGGCTTCGCGGTCGTACTGGCTGGCCGCCGTACCGCCCTGCTGGAGGGCGCGCGGACGGCGATCGCGGCCGGCGGCGGTACCGCCTCGGTGGTGCCGACGGATGTCACGCAGGAGCGCTCGGTGGCCGCCCTGTTTCAGACCACAGTGGACCGTTTCGGCCGGGTGGACCTGGTCTTCAACAACGCCGGCATCAACCTGAGCACCACCGCTCCCGACCAGGTCGCCCTGGCGGACTGGCAACAGGTTGTCGCCACCAACCTGACCGGTGTCTTCCTGTGTATCCGGGAGGCGTTCCGGGTGATGAAGCACCAGACGCCGGCCGGTGGTCGAATCATCAACAACGGCTCGGTCTCGGCTCAGGTGCCGCGGCCGGGCTCGATCGCGTACACCGCGACAAAGCACGCGGTGACCGGCCTGACCCGGGCGGCCTCATTGGA
>JAFMQQ010000857.1 GCA_017354595.1 Micromonosporaceae bacterium | reverse complement strand
TCAACGACGGCGTGGTGGAGGGGCTGCGCTGCCTGGACGTACCGGCGTTCACGGTGCAGTACCACCCGGAGGCGGCGGCCGGCCCGCACGACGCGGACTACCTGTTCGACCGGTTCGTCGAACTCATCCAGCGGACATCCACGCGGAAAGCACCCGCACATGCCTAGGCGGGAGGACCTTAAGCATGTACTGGTGATCGGCTCCGGGCCGATCGTGATCGGCCAGGCGTGCGAGTTCGACTACTCCGGTACCCAGGCCTGCCGGGTGCTGCGCGCCGAAGGGCTGCGGGTCAGCCTGGTCAACTCCAACCCGGCCACCATCATGACCGACCCGGAGTTCGCCGACGCCACCTACGTCGAGCCGATCACTGCCGGGTACGTGGAGCAGGTGATCGCGAAGGAGCGCCCGGACGCCCTGCTGCCGACGCTGGGCGGGCAGACCGCGCTGAACACAGCCGTCGCGCTGTACGAGGCGGGCGTGCTGGAAAAGCACGGCGTGCAGCTGATCGGGGCGAACATCGAGGCGATCCGGCGCGGTGAGGACCGGGCGCTGTTCAAGCAGGTGGTGGCGGCGGCCGGTGGTGAGGTACCGCGCAGCCGGGCCTGCCACTCGATGGATGAGGTACGTTCCACAGTGGACGAGCTGGGTCTGCCGGTGGTGCTGCGGCCCTCGTACACCATGGGCGGGCTGGGTTCCGGGCTGGCCCGTACCGACGCCGACCTGGAACTGCTGGCCGCGGCGGGTCTGGCCGCAAGCCCGGTACACGAGGTCCTGGTCGAAGAGAGCGTGCTGGGCTGGAAGGAGTTCGAGCTGGAGCTGATGCGCGACCGGCACGACAACGTGGTGGTCGTCTGCTCCATCGAGAACGTGGACCCGATGGGGGTGCACACCGGGGACTCGGTGACCGTGGCACCGGCGATGACCCTGACCGACGTGGAGTACCAGCGGATGCGCGATCTGGGCATCGCGGTGCTGCGCGAGGTCGGCGTGGATACCGGCGGGTGCAACATCCAGTTCGCGGTGGATCCGGGCACCGGCCGGCTGGTGGTCATCGAGATGAACCCGCGGGTCTCCCGGTCCAGCGCGCTGGCCTCCAAGGCGACCGGCTTCCCGATCGCGAAGATCGCCGCCAAGCTGGCGATCGGGTACACCCTGGACGAGATCCCCAACGACATCACCGGGCAGACGCCGGCCGCCTTCGAGCCGTCGCTGGACTACGTGGTGGTGAAGGCGCCACGGTTCGCCTTCGAGAAGTTCCCCGGCGCTGACCCGGAGCTGACCACCACGATGAAGTCGGTGGGCGAGGCGATGGCGTTGGGGCGCAACTTCACCGAGGCGCTGAACAAGGCGATGCGCTCGCTGGAGACGAAGGCCGCCGGATTCTGGACGGTACCCGACGCTCCAGCTGACCCCATCGAGGCGCTGCGGACCCCGCACGACGGGCGACTGTACACAGTGGAGCATGCGCTGCGGCAGGGTGCCACGGTGGCGCAGGTCGCCCAGGCCTCCGGGATCGACCCGTGGTTCATCGATCAGATCGCCTCGCTGGTCGAGTTGCGCGCGCAGGTCGCCGCGGCGCCGGTCGCGGACGCGCGGCTGCTGCGCCAGGCCAAGCGGGCCGGTCTCTCCGACCGGCAGATCGCCGCGCTGCGGCCGGAGCTGGCCGGCGAGGACGGGGTACGCACGCTGCGGCACCGGCTCGGGCTGCGCCCGGTGTACAAGACGGTGGACACCTGCGCGGCCGAGTTCGCCGCCCGTACCCCGTACCACTACTCGAGCTATGACGAGGAGACCGAGGTGGAACCCTCGGGCCGGCCCAAGGTGCTGATCCTCGGCTCCGGTCCGAACCGGATCGGGCAGGGCATCGAGTTCGACTACTCCTGCGTGCACGCGGTAGCGGCGCTGCGAAGCGCGGCGGGTGACTCGGCCGCTGCGGGTGCCGAAGGCGCCGGTTACGAGACCGTGATGGTGAACTGCAACCCGGAGACGGTCTCCACCGACTACGACACCGCCGACCGGCTCTACTTCGAGCCGCT
>JAFMQQ010000856.1 GCA_017354595.1 Micromonosporaceae bacterium | reverse complement strand
GGAGTGCAATGGCCGATCTGCCCCTCTTCCTGTACCTGAACCATCAACTGGGGCGTCTGTGTGAGGTGACCGGGACGGACCCGGTCGCGGCCGGCCAGCTACTGGCCGAGCTTCTCGGGCCCGCCGGCGCGCAGCCGCTGTCCCGGCCACCGTCCTGGGCTTCACAGGTCGCCGACGACCACACACCCGTCGAGTACTCCGTCGCCTTCAATGAGCGGGACCGGCCGGCGCTGCGGCTTCTCGGCGAGGCGCTGCCCCCGGCGCCCGGACCGGGACCGAACCTCGCCGCCGCGCACCGGTTCGTCGAGACCCAAGCCGTCCGGTTCGGCCTTCCGCTGGCCAGGTACGCGCAGGTCCGCGACGTCTTCGCCGCCGTTGAGCCATTCGGCTACGCGCTCTGGCAGTCGGTCGTGCTGCTGCCGGCCCGGCCACCCGAGTTCAAGGTCTACTTCAAGCCGGAGGTCCAGGGTGTCGGTGTGGCGCCGGACCTGGTGACCGAGGCGATGGGGCGGCTCGGCCTGGCCCGGTCCTGCCGGGCGGTCCTGGAGCGCGGCGCCCGGCCCGGCGAACTGGGCCGGGCCGACCGGCTGACGTTCTTCGCGCTGGACCTCCACAGTGGACCGCACGCCAGGACCAAGGTGTACCTGAGCCACCACGGTGCCCGCGCACAGGATCTGGTACGGGCGGCGGGCATCGTCGAGGGCATCGATCCAGCGGAGATCATCGCATGCTGCGCCATCACCGGCGGCGGGACGAAGGTGTTCGCCGGCCGGCCACTGGTCGGCAGCTATACCGTTCTGGCAACCACAGACCGACCGGTCGGATACAGCGTCTACATCCCGATCCGCGACTACGTCGGCGACGATGAGGAGGCGGCCGACCGGGTGAGCACACTGCTGGACCGGTACGGTCTGGACAGCTCACAGTTCTACCGGGCGGTCGCGGCCGTCAGCAGACGGGCACTGCGCGACGGAGTGGGTCTGATCGCGCACGTGTCCCTGCGGCTGGGGCCGCCCCGGCCGGGCGTGACGGTCTACCTCTCCGCCGAGGCATACCAGGTCGGTCCGCCTCGCTCACGGCAACCGGCCGCGCGCAACCTCGCCGGCCGGATCTGCCCGCCAGGGGGTGGGTGATGCCGGCGCGACCACGGTCGGTACCGCCGCCGTACCGGATCAAGGTGGTCGAGCCGATCGCCTTCCTCACCGCACAGGAGCGGCAGCGGGCCCTCGCTGAGGCGGGCTACAACCCGTTCAACCTACGCGCCGACCAGATCACCATCGACCTGTTGTCCGACTCAGGCACCGGAGCGACATCGGACGCGCAGGAGGCGGCGGCCGCCCTCGGCGACGAGTCGTACGCCGGCGCGCGATCCTGGTTCCGGTTCCGGGACGAGGTACATGACCTCACCGGGTACCCCTTCATCCTGCCGGTACACCAGGGCCGGGCCGGCGAACGAGTGGTCTTCTCCAGCCTGCTGCGCCCCGGTCAGCTGTGCCTGAGCAACACCCATTTCGACACCACCCACGCCAACGTCGAACTGGCCGGCGCGCGCGCAGTCGACCTGCCCTGTCCGGAAGCGGCCGACCTGGACAGCGGTCACCTGTTCAAAGGCAATATCGACCTCGACAAGCTGGATCGAACTCTGGCCGGACCGGACGGTGGAAAAGTTGGGCTGGTCCTGATGACCATCACCAACAACGGACTCGGTGCCCAGCCGGTATCCATGGCGAACCTCAGGGCGGCCAGCGAGCTGTGCCAACGCTTTGGCGTGCCCTTCTTTCTGGATGCGGCCCGGTTCGCAGAGAACGCCTGGCTGGTCCACGAGCACGAACCCGGGTACCACGACTGGACGCCGCGCCGGATCGCCACCGAAGCATTCAGCTACGCCGATGGCTGCCTGATCAGCCTGAAGAAGGACGGCCTGACCGCTATCGGTGGCCTCATCGGGCTGCGTGACCCGCAGCTGCACGCCTCGTGCGAGGCCAACCTCATCGCCACGGAGGGCTTCTCCACCTACGGCGGGCTGGCCGGGCGAGA
>JAFMQQ010000213.1 GCA_017354595.1 Micromonosporaceae bacterium | reverse complement strand
GCCGCGGTGGTCGCCGCCGCCCGCCCGGTCGGGCCGGCACCGACCACGAGCAGATCGCAGTGCGCGTGCACCGCGTCGTACCGCGCCTCATCCGGCCGGTCCGCCAGCCGGCCACGCCCGGACAGCGAACTGGCCACCAGCCCGTCGTAGAGTTCGATGGTGGTGGCGGGCAGCATCGGCTCGGGGTACGGCGCCTCGACCTGTACCACCGCGCACGGCTCCTCCGGGCCGGCCGAGACGATCCCGCGCGGCCGGCCCAGCTTCACGCTCGTACCGACCCGGCGCACCCCGTTCGCCAGCAGCGCGGAGGCGAGCGTGTCACCGGGGTGCCCGGTGTACTGCACGCCGTCGAAGACGAAGCGCAGCACTGTTTCCCGGTCGATCCGGCCCAGCGTCGGGTGTCTCATGTGGACCCTGTCGAGATGCGGAGGATCTCGTTGGTCAGCGTGTCGCGGACCACGTTGAACCAGCGCCGGCAGCCGGCCGTGTGGCACCAGCGTTCCGCGAACGGCCCCTTCGGGTTCTCCCGCACGAACAGGTACCGGCCCCACTCTTCGTCGGTCAGCCCCGCCGGCTCCTCCGGGTAGGGTACGTGCGCCTGCCCGCCGTAGTGGTACTCGGTCTCGTCCCGCGGCCCGCACCAGGGGCACTCGATCAGCAGCATCAGTGCGCCACCGCCGCCGCGCCGTGCTCGTCGACGAGTGCCCCGGTGCTGAACCGGTCCAGCGCGAACGGGGCGGCCAGCGGGTGTGGTTCATCGTGCGCGATGGTGTGCGCGTAGCACCAGCCGGCGCCGGGCGTCGCCTTGAAGCCGCCGGTACCCCAGCCGCAGTTGAGGTACAGGTTCGCCACCGGGGTCAGCCCGAGGATCGCCGAGGCGTCCGGGGTCACGTCCACGGTGCCGGCCCAGGTGCGCAGCACGTGTGCCCGGGCGAAGACCGGGAACAGCTCCAGCGCGGCGGCCATCTGCCGCTCGATGACGTGCAGCCCGCCGCGCTGGCCGTACCCGTTGTACGAGTCGATACCCGCGCCCATCACCAGTTCCCCCTTGTGTGCCTGGCTGACGTAGACGTGCACGGTGTTGGACATGACCACGGTCGGCTGCACCGGCTCCAGCAGGTCCGAGACGAGCGCCTGCAGCGGGTGGCTCTGGATCGGCAGCCGCAGCCCGGCCATCGCGGCCAGTACCGAGCTGTGCCCCGCCGCGCAGAGGGCGAGCTTCTCCGCCCCGATCTCGCCCCGGGTGGTACGCACACCGGTGACCCGTCCACTGTGGATGTCGATCCCGGTGACCTCGCAGTGTTGCACCAGGTCGACGCCGAGCGCGTCGGCGGCGCGGGCGAAGCCCCAGGCCACGTGGTCGTGCTTGGCGATGCCGCCGCGCGGCTGGTACGTCGCACCGAGCACCGGGTAGCGCAGCTCAGGCGAGATGTTCAGGATCGGGCAGACCTGCTTGGCCTGCACCGGGTCCAGCCACTCGGCGTCCACTCCGGACAGCCGGTTGGCGTACACCCGCCGCACGCCCTCCCGCACGTCCTGCGGCGTGTGCGCGAGGTTGAGTACGCCCCGCTGGCTGAACAGCAACGGGTAGCCCAGGTCCTGCTCCAGCCCTTCCCAGAGTTTCAGCGCTTGCTCGTAGATGCCGGCGCTCTCCGGCCACAGGTAGTTGGACCGGATGACGGTAGTGTTGCGGGCCACGTTGCCGCCGGCCAACCAGCCGCGCTCCAGTACCGCGACATCCGTGATGCCGTGGTTTCGGGCCAGGTAGTACGCGGTCGCCAGGCCATGCCCGCCGCCACCCACGATCAGCACCTGGTACCGGCGCCTCGGCTCGGGGTTGCGCCACAGGAAGTCCGGGTGCTCGGGAAGAACCTCGGTCACGATCGCAGCCGTTCCCGGGCCGGGTCGAACAGCGGCTCGGTGGCCACCGTTGCCGGGACGAGCCGGTCGAAGTATCCGATGTGGACGGTCTGGCCCGGCTCGGCGAGTGCGGCGGGCAGCCAGGCATAGGCGATCCCGCAGCCGACGGTGTACCCGTACCCGGCGCTGGTGACGTACCCGACGCAGGTGCCGCCGTGGTACACCGGCTCGCCGCCGGCCACGGTGTCCGCCGGATCGGCGATGGTCAGGCAGGCGAGCAGCCGCGCCGGCCGGGCATCCGGCGCGCCGCTGCCGACCAGCGCCGCCCGGCCGAGGAAGTCACCCTTGCCCAGATTCACCGCGAAGCCCAGGCCCGCCTGGTACGGGTCGTGCTCGCGGGTCATGTCGGTGCCGAACAGCCGGTACCCCTTCTCCAGTCGCAGACTGGTGAAGGCGCCGCGGCCGGCGGCGACCAGCCCCAGCGGCTGGCCGGCGCGCCACAGCGTGTCCCACAGCCGCAGTCCCAGATCCGCCGTGGTGTACAGCTCCCAGCCGAGTTCGCCCACATAGGACACTCGCAGCGCGGTCACCGGCACCGCCCCGAGGTACGTGCGCCGGGCGCGGAAGTAGCCGAAGCCCTCGTTGGAGAAGTCATCCCCGGCCAGTGGCTGCACCAGATCGCGGGCGCGTGGCCCCCACAGACCCAGGCCGCAGGTGCCCGCGGTGATGTCCCGAACCACCACGTCGGCCGGGGCCAGCCCGGCCAGCCAGGCGAGGTCGGCCGGCCCGTTGACGCCCACCTGGTACGCGTCGCCGGCGAGCCGGGCCACCGTGATGTCACTGCGGATCCGGCCGTCTGCGGACAGCAGCAGGCTGTAGGTGACCGAGCCGATCGGTCTGTCAACCTCGCCGGTGGTGACCCACTGCAGGAACGCGGTCGCGCCCGGCCCGCTCACCTCGACCCGTTTCAGGGTGGTCATGTCGAACAGCGCGACGCCCTCCCGGGTAGCCAGCGCCTCGGCACCGACGATCGGCGACCAGTACCGCGCCGCCCACTCCCCCGGCGCCGGGATGCTCCGCCCGGCCAGCAACGGTTCGTTCGCCTCATGCCACTGTGGACGCTCCCAGCCGGCGTACTCCAGGAAGACGCCGCTCAGCTCCCGCTGGCGCGGGTAGAACGGGGTGGTACGCAGCGGGCGCGGCTGCTCCATCGGCTGCAACGGATGGATGATGTCGTACACCTCGATGTAGTTCTGCCCCGCCCGGGCGCGTACGTACGCCGGCGCGAGATGGTGCGGCTCGAACCGGTTGATGTCGCAGCCGTGCAGGTCGAACGAGGAGCAGTAACCGTCCATAAGGGACTCGGCGACGGCACGGCCGACCCCCGCGGAGTGGGTGACCCAGACCGCCTCGGCCAACCAGAACCCGGGTACCGTGGCCGCCTCGCCGATCAGCGGCATGTTGTCCACAGTGAAGGAGAAGAGGCCGTTCATCCCCTCCTCGACTTTCGCCTTCCGGGTGGCGGGCAGCAGCGCCTGGGTCGCCGCCCAGCCCGGCGCGAAGTCCTCCTCGGTGAACGGCAGCACCGACGGCATCGGGTCGGCATCCTCGACGGGGCGGATGTCGTCCGGGTCCACGAGCATCGGCCGATGCCCGTAGAAGCCGATACCGAGGCGGTCCTGGCGGTCCCGGATGTACAGGTCGGCATCCTGGTGCCGCAGGATCGGGTGGGCGGCCTCCGCACCGCCCGGCCCGCCAGCGGTGGCCAGAGCCGGCAACGGCCCGGTCCAGGCGAACTGGTGCGCCAGCGGTGCGAGTGGCAGCTCGACGCCGACCATCCGGGCGATCCGCGGCCCCCAGATCCCGGTCGCGCAGACCACGACGTCCGCCCCGAACTCGCCCCGATCGGTGACGACCGCGGCGACCCTGCCCCCGCGGGTCCGCAGATCCAGCACCCGGTGCCGGTCCAGCACCCGGACCCCGCGACCGCGGGCGAGATCCAGCTGCGCGGTGACCGCCGGTACCGAACGGGCCAGGCCGTCGCTTGCCACGTACAACCCACCGCGGATCAGGTCGGGGTCGAGCAGCGGGTGGTGCGCCGCGCACTCGGTCGGGCTCAGCACCCGCGCCGGTACCCCCGCCGCGGCCAGCCAGCCCTGCCGCCGGTGCAGCTCCGCCAGCCGGGCGGTACCGGTGGCCAGCTCCAGGCTGCCCACCGGGAGGAAGCAGCCGAGCCGGCCCAACTTCGCCACCGTGTAGCCGGCCAGCTGCACCATGGTGCGGCTCGGGTTGGTCTGGAAGACCAGGCCCGGGGCGTGCGAGCTGGAGCCACCGGCGGCCGGCAGGTTGCCCTGGTCCAGCACGGTGATCTGGTCCCAGCCACCCGCCGACAGCTCCTCGGCGACGGCGGCACCCACCACGCCCGCGCCGATGACCACCACCCGCGGCCCGGTCACCGCGACACCTCGTGCCGGTAGAACTCGACCGGCTCCGGCGGCAGCGGCGTGTTGCCCAGGATCAGATCCGCGGCCTTCTCGGCGAGCATCATCACCGGCGCGTAGATGTTGCCGTTGGTGACGTACGGCATCGCCGAGGCGTCCACCACCCGCAGGCCGGCGATCCCGTGCACCGCCATGCTCCCCGGGTCCACAACGGACAGTTCGTCGGTACCCATCCGGGCGGTACACGACGGGTGCAGCGCGGTCTCCGCCTCGCGCGCCACCCAGTCCAGGATCTGCTCGTCGGTACCCACCCGGTCCCCCGGGGAGAGTTCGCCGCCGTTGAACGGCTGCAGAGCCGGCCGGTTGAGGATGTCCCGGGCGACCCGTACCGCCTCCACCCACTCGCGCCGGTCGACCGGCGTGGAGAGGTAGTTGAAGCGCAGCTGTGGCGGCGTCCGTACATCCGGCCCGGCGATGCGCACCGACCCGCGCGCATCGGAGTACATCGGCCCGATGTGCACCTGGTACCCGTGCCCGCGTACCGGCGCCGACCCGTCGTACCGCACCGCGAGCGGCAGGAAGTGCAGCATCAGGTTCGGGTAGGCCACCTCGTTGTTGCCGCGCACGAACCCGCCACCCTCGAAGTGGTTTGTGGCACCGGGTCCGCTGCGCCGCAGCAGCCACCGGGCACCCACCTCCGGCCAGCGCCACCGGGACAGGTACGGCTGCATCGAGACCGGTTGCCGGGACGCGTACTGGATGTAGACCTCAAGGTGGTCCTGCAGGTTCTCACCGACCCCGGGCAACTGGTGCACCGGCTGCACCCCGGCCGCCCGCAGCACCCCGGCGTCCCCGACGCCGGAGACCTGCAGCAGCTGCGGCGTGTTGAAGGCGCCGCCGCAGACAATCACCTCACCCGCCTCGACCAGGCGCGAGGCGCCACGGTGCCGGTACTGCACCCCGGTGGCCCGCCCGCCGCTGATCCGGACCCGGGTCGCCAGTGCCCGGGTCAGCACGGTGAGGTTGCGCCGGCCGCGCACCGGGTCCAGGTATGCCCGGGCCGCCGACCACCTCCGTCCATTGTGGATGGTACGGTCGAAGGCGCCGAAGCCCTCCTGCCGGTACCCGTTCACGTCCTCGGTCGGCGCGTACCCCGCCTGGCCGGCGGCGGCGAAGAAGGCCTCGAACAGCGGCCCCGCCGCCGGTCCGCGCTCCAGCACCAGCGGACCCGACCGGCCCCGGTACGGGTCGCCGTCGGCCGCGGCCAGGCAGTTCTCCATCCGGCGGAAGTACGGCAGGCAGTGCGCGTAGTCCCAGCTCGCCATGCCGGGATCGGCCGCCCAGCGCTGGTAGTCCATCGGGTTGCCGCGCTGGAAGATCATCCCGTTGATGCTGCTGGAGCCGCCGAGCAGCTTGCCCCGGGCGTGGTAGATCCGGCGCCCGTTCAGGTACGGCTCGGGCTGCGAAGAGTACCGCCAGTCGTAGCACCGGTTGCCGATCGGGAAGGTGAGCGCGGCCGGCATGTGGATGAACAGATCCCACGGGTAGTCCGGCCGGCCAGCCTCGAGTACCAGCACCCGGGTCGACGGATCGGCGGACAGGCGGTTGGCCAGCACGCAGCCGGCCGAGCCACCGCCGAGGATGACCACGTCATATCTCATGCCGTGCCGCCGGCCTCCGGCCGCCGGGGCTCCGGCCGCCGGGGCTTCGGCCGCGCACCATCCCGCTGCCCGGGCTCCGGCCGCGCACCATCCGGC
>JAFMQQ010000855.1 GCA_017354595.1 Micromonosporaceae bacterium | reverse complement strand
GCCGGCGGGCCGGGATCCGGGCGGCACGGGCCAGGTACGGGCTGACCAGCCGGGACAGTGGCGCCAGCCCGAGCAGGAAGGCGAGCAGCGCGACGTGCACCGCCTTGTAGTAGTAGTAGCCGACCTGGCCCTGGCCATGTACCTGGTACAGGCCGACCAGGCCGACCAGGCCGACCGAGAGCGGCACCGGCAACATCCCGAGCCACCACGCTGGCGACCGGCGCGACCAGGTCAGCGCGTACCCGGCGACGGCCAGCAGGGCGAAGGTGGTCAGCATCCGGGCCTGCGGCACCGGGATCGACCCGCCGGTCAGCAGCCGGTCGCTGGCGCTGACCGCGGTGAGGCTGACCACCGGCATCACCGCGGCGAACCCGGTGCCCACGACCAGCACCGCCAGCGTGTACCAGCGTGCCTTCAGCACCGCGCGGCGGTGCCACAGCAACCACACCAGCGTCAGTACCGCCGCCACCGGGAGCATCAGGTAGTAGGTGAAGCAGATCGAGGCCAGCAGCGCCGCGACCACCATCACCTGCTCGCGGACCCGGGACAGCGGGCGGGCCAGCACCGCGACCAGTACCGCGAACTCGGCCAGCGCGGCGATCTCCGGCCAGTACCCCATCCACATCATCAGGATCGAGTCAGACCACAGCAGGTACGCGGTGACCAGCCCACCGACCGGGAGGAACGCCAGCGCGCGGACGCCCGGGCCGGCCAGCCGGCGCATCGCCCACAGCACGCAGAGGCAGAACAGGATGTACGTGCCCGGCGCGAACCAGACGAAGGCATCCAGGCCGCGCAGCGTCGACGGGGAACCGTCGGTCGAGTCCACGAAGTTGGTCAGCAACGCGCCGACCATGTGCAGACCCTGCGGGTAGGAGCGCAGCCCCTCCCAGATCGATGCGCCGGTCTGCGCCTTGTCCCGCATGAACAGGTAGCCGCCGAAGTACCGGATACCGTCCACAATGGAGAAGTGGCTGGCCAGGTCGCCTCCGGCGGCCTGCATACCGAGGCGGTCGGCCCGATCCAGGTTGCGGAACGGCCACAGCATGGACCCCGTGGCCAGCGCGGTCAGGGCCAGGATGACGCGGTCGGCACCGGGTACCCGCAACGGCAGCGACGGCCGGCGGCGCAGCAGCACGGCGAGCAGTACCAGCGCGGAGAGCGCGGTCCCGGCGGCCGGCACCGGCCGCAGGTGCCAGGGCCAGACGGTGAGCACCAGACCGGCTGCGGCGGTGGCGGCCAGCAACAGGAACAGCGCCAGCAGCAGGCGGTCCAGCAGGCTGCCCCTGGTTTGCAGCAGGCTCGCCACGCCGAGCAGGATCAGCGGCGGCAGGATCCAGTCCACCCGCAGGAGTTGGGCACCGAGCGGGACCAGCCAGGCCGCGGCGAGGCCGGCTACGACCGCGATCAGGGCCGGCCGCCGCCACCAGGCGATGACCGGTACCGCGGGGCTGGCCGGGTCTTCCGCGGCTGTCGGCGGTGCCGGCTGTAGATCAAGCGTGTCTCTCATCCCGGCCACAACCCTAGCCGTGCCGCGCCCCACCGCACGCTGGAAGGCCACAGCCGCGGTGACGGCCACACCGGCCACGCTGAGCTCACCGCTGCCCGGCGGAGCAGCGGGCCGGTGGATCAGTCGGGCGTCCGGGCAGCGGGGTCAGGTGGGTGGCGGGTCAGCGGGGTGGCGGGAGGACGCGAAGGTGGCCGCGGCGACCGACCTGGTGGCCATCGGCGCCGTAGCGGCGCGGGTCGGGACGGGAGTCGTTCCGGCTCGGCTGGGGCCGGGCCGCCTCGCGGACCGCCTCGGCGAGCGCCACCAGGTCGTCGGTGGACGGCGGGGGCGGCTCGAACTCGCCGTCGTGCCGGACCAGGTCCCAACCGCGCGGTGCGGTCAGGCTGAGTGCGTGCGGCTCGCACAGATCGTACGTGTGCGGCTCGGCGAAGGCGGCCAGCGGACCGACGACGGCGGTCGAGTCCGAATAGACATAGGTCAGCGTGGCAACGGCCGGCCGTGGGCAGCCGTTGCGCGAACAACGCCGTG
>JAFMQQ010000854.1 GCA_017354595.1 Micromonosporaceae bacterium | reverse complement strand
GGCGGCGGCCTCCCGGGCCGCGGCCACCGCGGCGGCCACCTGGTCCGGGCCGGCGACCGGGAACCTTCCCACCTCCTCACCGGTGGCGGGATTGGTCGAGACCAGGCGGCTGTCCTCGATCACGGGTACGCCGGGAGCGCGAGTGGCGGTCATGGCGCGAGTGTATGTCCGCGCCGGTCGCGGGGTAACTTTCTCCGCCGCGTTGACCGGGATCAGCCCGGCCGCACACAATGACCGCGGGAGTTGGCGCCCGGTCCGCCCGCAGGCAGTGGCGCGGGTCGGTGCTGGGCACGACAGGACAGGCCGCTCGAGGGCAGGCAGCGGCATCGAATCCCTGGAAGGGGCAATCCCCTGATGTCAACTCCGCGAACCCTGGTGCCGGCGCACCGGCGCCTCACGGCGCTCCTCGGCGCCTGTGCGGCCTTCTTCGCCGTATCGGTGGTCGCCGTGGTGCTGCACACCCCACAGGCGGCCGCATCGACCGGCACCGGATACCTGCACACGAGTGGCAGCAAGATCGTCGACAGTACCGGCGCGGTGGTCCGGCTGACCGGGCTGAACTGGTTCGGTATGGAGACCGATAACCATACGTTCCACGGCCTGTGGGCCGGCCGCAACGCCACCTGGAAGATGCAGATGGACCACATGGCGGCGCTCGGCTTCAACACCATCCGGGTCCCGTTCACCGGCGACTCGCTGCGCGCCGGCGCCCAGGCCACCAGCATCAACTCCGACAGCAACCCGGACCTGGTGGGCCTGTCCCCGCTGCAGATCCTGGACAAGGTGGTGGACTACGCCGGGCAGAAGGGCATGCGGATCTTCCTGGACCGGCACCGGCCCAGCACCGCCGGCCAGACCGCGCTCTGGTACACCTCCTCGGTCTCCGAGGCGAGTGAGATCGCCGACTGGCAGATGCTGGCCCAGCGGTACGCGAACAACCCGACCGTGATCGGCGCCGACCTGTTCAACGAGCCGCACGCGGAGGGTACCGACCCGCAGGGTACCGGCGCCTGCTGGGGCTGCGGCGACACCACCAAGGACTGGCGGCTGGCCGCCCAGCGGATCGGCAACGCGGTACTGCAGGCAAACCCGAACTGGCTGATCATTGTCGAGGGCGTCAGCTGCAACCTGGCCAGCGGCGGGACTCCGAACACCTTCGACAACATCCCGGACGACCCGCTGGCGTGCGACTGGTGGGGCGGCAACCTGTCCCAGGCCGCCACCGCACCGGTACAGCTGAGCGTGGCCAACCGGCTGGTCTACTCGGCGCACGACTACGGCATCTCGGTCTTCGACCGGCAGCCGTGGTTCAACGACCCGAACTTCCCGAACAACCTGCCCGACGTGTGGAACCACTTCTGGGGCTACCTGGTCCAGCAGAACATCGCGCCGGTGCTGATCGGAGAGTTCGGCAGTACCCTGGCCAACCCGCTGGACACCGAGTGGATGACCAAGCTGATGTCGTACATGGGTACCGGTTCCAACGGCATGTCCTTCACCTACTGGTCGTGGAACCCGGACTCGGGCGACACCGGCGGCATCGTGCAGGACGACTGGGTGACGGTGAACCAGAACAAGATGGACATCGTCGGGCCGTACCTCAACCCGCCGGTCGGCGCCCCGCCGTCGAACAACCCGCCACCCTCGTCGCGTCCGCCGTCCACCGGCCCGTCCTCCGGTCCGCCGTCGTCGCCACCACCGGGCAACGGCAGCTGCAACGTCACGTACGCGGTCACCAACTCGTGGCCGGGTGGCTTCACCTCGAACGTGACGGTGACCAACGGCGGCACCGCCGCGCTCGCCTGGACCGTTCGCCTGACGCCACCCTCCGGAGTGACGCTGGCCAACGGTTGGAGCGCCACCTTCGCGGCCACCAGCTCGCCGTGGGTGATCACCCCGCCGAGCTGGCAGCCGACCGTGGCACCGGGCCAGTCGTACACCTTCGGCTTCCAGGGCAACGGCTCGTCCACGCCCGCGCCGAGCCTCACCTGCTGATCCGACCTGCCGACTGATCTGATTGCGAAGGGTCCCGCCTCCGGC
>JAFMQQ010000032.1 GCA_017354595.1 Micromonosporaceae bacterium | reverse complement strand
TTCCACTACGTTCTCTTCGGCACCATCGTCTTCGCCGTCTACGCGGGCCTGTACTTCTGGTTCCCGAAGATGACCGGGCGGATGCTCGACGAGCGCCTGGGCAAGGTGCACTTCTGGTTGACCCTGATCGGCTTCCACACCACGTTCCTGGTGCAGCACTGGCTGGGCAACGAGGGGATGCCCCGCCGGTACGCCGACTATCTCGCCACCGACGGCTGCAACCAGGGAGTCTGCTTCAGCACGCTGAACACCATCTCGACGGTTGGCGCCTTCATCCTCGGTGCCTCGACGCTGCCGTTCCTGTACAACGTGTGGAAGTCGTACAAGGCCGGCCGGGTGGTCGAGGTGGACGACCCGTGGGGCCACGGCATGTCGCTGGAGTGGGCCACCTCCTGCCCGCCGCCGCTGCGCAACTTCGACCGGATGCCGCGGATCCGCTCCGAGCGCCCGGCGTTCGATCTGAAGTTCCCGCACCTGACCCCGGGCGGCTCGTTGGTGGCACCACCCCCGGGCGGCGCCAGACCGCTGACGCACGAGTCCGACAGCGGCGCGAGCTACCAGGACCACCTCCAGCAGGAGTGAGTTCAGGCCTTCGCCGACCACTCGTCGACCAGCAGTCCCAGGATCGCTTCGTCGAGGAACTCGCCGTCGACCCAGCCGCTGCCGCGGAGGGTGCCTTCCCGCTGGAAGCCGTTGGCTTGCGCGGCGGCCAGCATGGCGTGGTTGTCGGTCAGGGTCTCGATCTGGATCCGGTGCAGGCCGCGGCTGTTGAAGCCGTACCGGCACAGGACGCGCACCACGTCGGTACCGAAGCCCTTGCCGCGGAAGGCCGGACGCAGGCCAAGGCCGATGTGCGCGCTCCGGTTGTGCAGGTCGATGTCCCACAGGACCGCGGCGCCGGCCAGCTCGCCGGTGGCCAGCTCAACCACGGAGAAGCGGTCGGTGTCGTCCTTCGGTTCCCGGATCGCGAAGTGGGAGGCGGGCGTACCGGGCGTCAGCGGTCGCCACGGCCGGCCGTTGGCCCGCTCGTGTGTCGGTACGTCCTGGTACAGCTCGGCCTCCAGCACCGGTACGTCCGCCTCGATCCGGGCGCGCAGCCCGACCTTCTCGCCTCGCAGCATGCCGCTGTTCCTATCGGACGCAGCACTACGGCTCAACCGCGTTTATCCGTCAGAGCCAGCCGTCAAAGCCAGCCAGCCGTCATAGCCAGCCCCGGTGCTTGAAGACGCGGTAGAGCAGGACGCTGACCGACAGCATCAGGGCCAGCGCGAAGGGGTAGCCGACCACCCAGTGCAGCTCCGGCATGTGCTTGAAGTTCATGCCGTAGACGGTGCCGACGATGGTCGGGGCGAACAGGATCGCCGCCCAGGCGGAGACCTTCTTGATCTCCTCGTTCTGGGCGTAGCTGGCCACCGTCAGCTGGCGTACCTCCTCGTTCTGCGCCTGCGAGACGAGGGTGGCGTTGAGCGTGAGGATGTCGGACAGGGTCTGCCGGAAGCCATCGACGCGTTCCGCTGCGACGACCGCGTGGTCGACGACGTCGCCGAGGTAGCGGCGCAGCTCCTCGTCGGTGCCGTACTTGTCGAAGCCGGCCTCAAGGCTGGCCAGGATGTCCAGCAGCGGGCGGGTCGCCCGCTGGAACGCGATCACCTCCCGGGACAGTTCGTAGATGCGCCGGCTGACCTTGGGATCCCGGTCGAACACCTCGGTTTCGATCTCGTCGATGTCGTTCTGCAGCCCGGCGACGACCGGGGCGTATCCGTCCACGACCGCGTCGAGAATCCCGTACAGGACGGCCTCGGGACCGCGGGCCAGCAACTCGGGGTCGGCCTCCATCCGGCGGCGTACCCCGGCCAGGTGCGGCGCCTCGCCATGCCGGACGGTGAGCACGAAGTTGGGGCCGACGAAGGCGTGTACCTCGGCGAAGTCGACCTCCTCAACGTCGTCGAGGTAACGGGCGGCCCGCAGCACCACGAAGAGGGTTTCCCCGTAGCGTTCGATCTTGGGTCGCTGGTGCGCGACGATGGCGTCCTCGACGGCGAGCGGGTGCAGGCCGAACTGCTCGCCCGCGGTCAGCAGCTGCTCCTCGGCCGGGCGGTACAGGCCGATCCAGGCCATGGTCTCCGGCCGTTGGCGCAGCCGCTGGTACGCGTCCGTCAGGGTGGCCGGCCGGTCGATGCGGTGGCCGTGCCGGTAGATGCCTGCGTTGACCACGCTCTCCTCGACCGGAGCCACCACCTTGGCCGACGCGCGGGGGTCCATGGACAGCTCCGGCGGCTCCGTCTCGACCCGACGGGCCTCGCCGCGGCGCAGCATCCTCGGACGGACCCGGGGACGCCAGATCTCGGGCATGGCACACCTCCAGCTGGGCCATGCCCGCGAAACCAGACACCAACCACCAGCCGGGCAGCAACCTCAGCGCGCACGGCGGATCTCAGCGTGCACGGCGGACCTCAGCGTGCACGGCCAACCTCAGAACCGGGCGCCTTGACCACCTGCCGGCCGCCTTGACCACCTGCCGGCCTTAGCGGATCTGCGGGCCTTAGCGGATCTGCGGGCCCTAGCGGACCACCGGCGCGCCGTTCAGCGCGACGCCCGCCTCACGCATCTGTGCCAGCGCACTGTCTACAGTGGATTGTGCAACGCCGGCCGTCAGGTCCAGCAGCACCGAGGTGTGGAAACCCTCCCGGGCCGCGTCCACCGCGGTCGCCCGTACACAGTGGTCGGTGGCGATACCGACGATGTCCACATCGGAGACATCGTGCATGCGTAGCCAGGCGGCCAGGCCGATGCTGCCCGAGTGCCCCTGGAAGCCCGAGTACGCCGCCGCGTGCTCCCCCTTGGTGAAGACCGCCTCGATCCGGTCGGTATCCAGGGCCGGGTGGAACTCCGCACCCGGGGTACCGACGACACAGTGTGCCGGCCAACTGTCCACATAGTCCGGTGGGTCGCCGAAGTGCGTACCCGGATCGATGTGGTAGTCCTTCGTGGCGACCACGTGGTCCCAGCGGCCGGTCCCCCCGTCGCCCGCGTCGGCGATCAGCCGGGAGACACCGGCGGCGACCTGCGCGCCACCGGAGACCGGCAGCGAGCCGCCCTCGCAGAAGTCGTTCTGCACGTCCACGATGATCAGTGCTCGGCTCATGACTGCACCTTTACCCGAAACAGCACCTTTACCCGAAGCCGGTCGCTACCCGAAAGTCACCGGGATCGCCGGGTCGCCGGCGGAGAGTTTCAGTCCTTCCCAGGGGATGGAGATCAGGGCGTTGCGTAGGTACTCCCGGCTCTCCAGCAGGGTGGGCAGGTCGGCGAGTGGCTCGCCGTCTTGCAGGTAGTCCCGCTGCAGCAGCCGGTCGCCCGGCCGGTGGTCGGGTACCCCGCGGGAGACGATGATCTCCTCGGTGGCGGTACCGGTCGGCTTGTGCCGCCGTACCGCCGTCTTGCGGCCACCGATGGTCGCCTTGTTCTCGCTCCGCTTGACGACCGGCCGGCCGTCCACCTCGACCAGCTTGTAGACCAGATTGGCGGTGGGCGCGCCGGAGCCGATGACGACCGCGGTGCCCGCACCGTACATGTCCACCGGTTCGGCGGCGAGCGCCGCGATCGCGTACTCGTCCAGGTCACCGGAGACGATGATCTTCGTGTCGGTGGCACCGAGCTCATCCAGCAGCCGGCGGGACTCGCCGGCGAGCATGGACAGGTCGCCGGAATCGATCCGGATGGCGCGCAGTTGCGGCCCGGCGACCGAGATCGCGTTGCGGATGCCCTGGCCGATGTCGTACGTGTCGACCAGCAGCGTGGTGTCCTTGCCCAGCGCGGCGACCTGCCCGGCGAAGGCGGTCCGCTCGTCATCGTGCAGCAGGGTGTACGCGTGGGCGGCGGTACCGGCGGTGGGGATGTGGTACAGCCGCCCAGCCGCCAGGTTGGAGGTGGAGGCGAAGCCGGCCAGGTATGCCGCGCGTGCCGCGGCCACCGCGGCCTGCTCGTGGGTGCGCCGGGAGCCCATCTCGATCAGCGGCCGGCCGCGGGCCGCGGTGACCATCCGCGCGGAGGCCGCGGCGATCGCACTGTCGTGGTTGAGTACCGACAGCGCGAGGGTCTCCAGCACCACGCACTCGGCGAAGCCGCCGGAGACGGTCAGGATCGGCGAGCCGGGGAAGAACAGCTCGCCTTCGCGGTATCCCTGCACATCGCCGCGGAACCGGTACCCGGCCAGCCAGTCCAGCGTCGGCTTGTCGACCGCGCCGGCCTCGCGCAGGTAGGACAGCTCCGGCTCGCCGAACTCGAAGCTGGTGATCAGTTCGACCAGGCGGCCGGTGCCGGCCACCACGCCGTAGCGCCGGCCGGTCGGCAGCCGCCGCGCGAAGACCTCGAAGACGCAGTTCCGGTCGGCGGTACCGTCGCGCAGAGCGGCGCTGACCATGGTCAACTCGTACTGATCGGTCAGCAGTGCGGGGTTCACCGTGCCAGCCTACGTGGCAACATGGTCGGTATGACCGCGCCTGGAGTGGCGCCCGCCACGGCCCCGGACATCGATGCGACGCCGGACATCGACGAGGTACCCGACCCGGACCGTCCGTGGGTCACCATCGTCTGGAACGACCCGGTGAACCTGATGTCCTATGTCACCTGGGTCTTCCAGAAGCTGTTCGGATACAGCAAGGACAAGGCGGAGAAGCTGATGCTCGACGTGCATCACAAGGGCAAGGCGGTGGTCACCAGCGGCGCCCGGGAGCGGATGGAGCACGACGCGTCCCGGCTGCACGCATATGGCCTGTGGGCGACCGTGGACAGGTCGTGAGCGCGAGGAGTGAGCGGAGCGAGCCCCACAGTCGCGAACCGAAGGCGGGCTGGTGAGTCTTTTTCGCAGGCACGGCGACACCTGTGTGGCCCGCTTCGCCGGGGACGAAGTGGCTGTGCTGCGCCAGGTCTCGACCGAAGTGATCGGGCTGCTGACCGATGGCTTCGACCGGGCGGACCCGGTCGTGGAGCGGCTGTTCCCGGACGCGTACCGGGACGACCGGGAGCAGGCCGACGAGTTCCGCAAGTACACCGAGGGCGACCTGAAGACCTCCAAGATCGACCAGGCCGGCGCGATCCTGGCCGCGCTGCCCTCCTCGGGCGGGGCGGTGGTACGGCTGGATCCCGAGGGTGCCGAGGCGTGGCTGCGTGCGCTGAACGACGCCCGCCTGGCGCTCGGCATCCGGCTGGGCGTCGAGGACGACACGGACCTGCTGGAGGAGCTGGACGAGGCGGTGATGCGGGACCCCACCTCGGCCCGGGTACGGCAGCTGACCATGTACCAGTACCTCGGCGTGCTGCAGGAGTCGCTGCTGGAAGCGATCGTCGGCTAGCAGCGATCGCCGGGCAGGAAGGTACCCTTGCAAGGTGCTGACGATCAGCCGGGACCTCGTCGACGCGATTGTGGCCCATGCCCGCCGGGACCACCCGGACGAGGCGTGCGGTATCGTCGCCGGCGCCGCCGGCTCGGATACCCCCACCCGGCACGTGCCGATGCTCAACGCGGAGCGCTCGCCCACGTTCTACCGGTTCGACTCGATGGAGCAGCTGCGGGTGTGGCGGGAGATGGACGACCGGGATGAGGAGCCGGTGGTCATCTACCACTCGCATACCGCGACCGAGGCGTACCCGTCCCGCACCGACACATCCCTGGCGGGCGAGCCGCGGGCACACTACATGCTGGTCTCCACCCGGGATCCGGAGCAGGACGAGATCCGGTCGTACCGGATCGTTGATGGTTCGGTGACCGAGGAACCGGTCCGGGTGATCGATGCGAAGGTAGATCCGGCCGCGGTGACCACCTACATGTTCGGGCAGAACCAGGCGCAGGTCGACTACGAGTGTTCCGCAGGCTGAGTGTTCTGTGGGCTGAGGCCCGACTGACCTGTCCGAACCTCCCAAGGAGTCACGCCAGCATGGCTATTGAAGTACGCATTCCGACGATTCTGCGCCAGTACACCGGCGGTGCGAAGGCCGTCGAAGGTGCCGGCGACACGCTCGCCGATCTGCTCACCAACCTGGACACGGCGCACCCCGGGCTGCGCGCCCGACTGATCACCGCCGAGGGCGGCCTGCACCGGTTCGTCAACGTCTACGTCAACGACGAGGACGTACGGTTCCTCGGCGCCCTGGATGCGAAGCTGGACGACGGTGACACGGTGACGATCCTGCCCGCGGTCGCTGGGGGCTGACCGGCATGGCGCGCTTCGAGAGCGTGCTGGAGGTGGTGGGCGACACGCCACTGGTCGGGCTGCCGCGGCTGTCGCCGACCGCCGCGCCCGGCGCGCCGCCGGTACGGCTGTGGGCCAAGCTCGAGGACCGCAACCCGACCGGGAGCGTGAAGGACCGGGCGGCGCTGTGGATGGTGCGCGCGGCCGAGCGGGCCGGCCGGCTCCGACCCGGCGACACGATCCTGGAGCCGACCAGTGGCAACACCGGTATCGCGCTGGCCATGGTGGCGAAGCTGCGAGGGTACCGGCTGGTCTGCGTGATGCCGGAGAACGTGTCGGCCGAGCGCACCCAGTTGCTCCGGATGTACGGCGCGGAGATCATCACCTCGCCGGCGGCGGGCGGTTCCAACATGGCGGTCGCGCAGGCCAAGCAGATCGCCGCCGAGCATCCCGACTGGGTGATGCTCTTCCAGTACGGGAACGAGGCGAACGCCCGGGCGCACTACGAGACAACCGGGCCGGAGCTGCTGCGCGACCTGCCCACCATCACCCACTTCGTGGCCGGGCTGGGTACCACCGGCACGCTCATGGGCACCGGCCGGTACCTGCGCGAGAAGGTACCGGAGATCGAGATCGTGGCGGCCGAGCCGCGCTACGGCGAGCAGGTCTACGGGCTGCGCAACATCGACGAAGGGTACGTGCCGGAGCTGTACGATGCCTCGGTGCTCAGCCGGCGGTTCTCGGTGGGTACCCGGGACGCGGTGCTGCGCACCCGGCAACTGGTGGAGGTGGAGGGCCTGTTCGTCGGCTTCTCCACCGGAGCCGTGGCACACGCGGCGCTGGCGGTGGCGCACGAGGCGCTGAAGGCGGGGCGCCGCGCCGATGTGGCGTTCCTGGTCGCCGACGCCGGCTGGAAGTACCTGTCGACCGGCGCGTACGGCGGCACCCTCTCCGACGCCGAGGAAGCGCTGGAGGGCCAGCTCTGGGCCTGACCGGCCTGCCGGCTCGCTGGCTTGGCCCGGCGGCTCGGCCTGGCACCTAGGCCTGGGCGGCGGCTAGGTGGCTTGGCCGGTGGCGATAATGGCGGTGAGCAGGACGCCGCTGGCGAAGGTGAGGAAGACGAACGGCACGGTGCGGTACTGGACCGTGAGGAAAGCCACAACGGTCATCAGGATGCCGACCAGGCCGAGGCCGATGAGCCAGGGCTGGTACCAGTCCGGCACGTTGCCGAGCATCGCGACCGCGCCCCGGATGCCGACCGCCAGACCAAGGAAGCCGAGCAGTCCCGACCAGGCGCACATGCCGGCCAGGCGGCGCATTGTGGGCGCGGGCGGCTCGCCCCGGGAACGCAGCCTCATGCTCGCTGGCGGCGCTCCGGCCGGCCGGGCGCCGGCCGGCCGCCCACCTGATGGCCGGGTACCTGCTGGCCATGTGGCCGACGGTCGCGCGCCTGCCGGCCGCCCACCAGCGAACGGCGCACCGGCCGATCCGGTAGTCGCCGATCCGGTACCGGCCGATCCGGTACCCGAGCGCGGGGTGGGCGCCGGCGAGCTGGCGGGTACACCGGAGAGTGGCCGGGCCAACCTGATGCTGTCCTGCCTGCTGCTGTCCTGCCTGCTGTCCTGGGCGCCGCCCGGTCCGACGGTGTGACCCTGGCCCATGCCCTGACCCTGGCCCGCACCGTGACCTTGGCCCGCGCCGTGACCTTGGCCCATGGTGTGGCTTGTCACGTCTCCACCGTTCTTATCCAGGCGACTCTGTGAGCCGACGACAACACCTGCAACGAGCGTCAGCTTGTCACGTTAGCGACATCTTCGCCGCAGAGCCTCCGGCAATCCGGCCGGTACGGCGTAGGCTCCCCAGCGTGAAGCAGACGGGCACCCGTGAAGCAGACGGGCATCATGGCCGGCTCGCGGCCCGCCTGAGGTAGCCGATGCGGCTGACCGTACTGGGCTGCGCGGGCAGCTTCCCCGGTCCGGAGTCCGGCTGCTCGGCCTACCTGGTCGAGGCCGACGGGTTCCGGTTGTTGCTGGACTTCGGTGCCGGCTCCATCTCCGCCATGCAGCGCTACGCCAGCCTGCACGGGTTCGACGCGATCCTGCTCTCCCACCTGCACTGCGACCACATCTTCGACGCCTGCCACTACGTGGTGGTGCGCCGGTACGCGCCGGACGGCCCGTTCCCGCCGGTCCCGTTGTACGGGCCGAGCGGTACCCAGCAGCGGTTGGCCGGGGCGTACGGGCTGCCGGACGAGGGGCCGCTGGACGATGTGTACGACTTCCATACGTTACGGCCGGAGACCTTCGAGATCGGGCCGTTACAGGTGACCGTCGACCGGGTCAACCACCCGGTCGAGACTTTCGCGGTACGGGTGGAGCACGGTGGTCGGGTGTTGGCGTACTCGGCGGACACCGGGATGTGCGACGCGCTGCTGCGGCTGGCCCAGGACGCCGACCTGTTCCTGTGCGAGGCGAGCTTCCTCGACGGCGAGCCGAACCCGCCGGACCTGCACCTGACCGGCCGTGAGGCGGGCCAGGTGGCGACCAAGGCTGGCGCCGCCCGGCTCCTGCTCACCCATCTGGTCAGCGCCTGGGGGAGTGAGGCGGCGACCTACGAGGCGGCCACGTCGGCGTTTGCCGGCCCGGTGGCGGTGGTTCGACCAGGCGATCAGTACGAGGTATGAGAAATCACCGGTTGTTTGCCAAACCGTCAGGTCATTGACTCCGTCCGTAGCGCCGGTACGGTCACCTTGTGCGCATGCGCATCGGGATCATTGCCGAGTCGTTTCCCCCGGACCTCAACGGCGTCGCGCACTCCGTCGTTCGAGTCGCCGAGCATCTGGTCAAACGCGGACACCATCCGCTGGTCATCGCGCCCGAGCCGGGTTCCGGTCTACCCCGGGTGGCCGGCGCGATGCCGTACCCGGTCGTGCGCGTACCCTCGCTGCCGATGCCCGGCTACCCTCAGTTCCGCCTGGGCCTGCCCAGCCGACGCATCACCGACGCGTTGATCGGGCACGGCACCCACCTGGTGCACCTGGCCGCGCCGTTCTTCCTCGGCGGCCGGGGCAGTGCGGTGGCGCAGCACCTGCGGCTGCCGACCGTGGCGGTCTACCAGACCGATGTCCCGGCCTACGCGGCCGCCTACGGCAGGCGGCTGGGCGGCATCGGCAGCGCCCTGGCGTGGCGCTGGGTACGCGCCATCCACAACGGCTCCGACCGCACCCTGGCCCCGTCCACCAGCTCGGCGACCGCGCTGCACGAACACGGGGTCGAGCGGGTGTGGCTGTGGCGCCGGGGGGTGGACAGCAGCCGGTTCGACCCGGCCCACCGCAGCGTCGCGCTGCGCCGGGCACTGGCCCCGGGCGGTGAGATGCTCGTCGGGTACGTCGGCCGGCTCGCCACGGAGAAGCGGGTGGACCTGCTGGCCGGCATCTGCGCGCTGCCCGGCACCCGGCTGGTCCTGGTCGGCAGCGGGCCCGCGCTGGAATCGCTGCGCAAGCAGTTGCCACAGGCGCTGTTCCTCGGCGCCCGTACCGGCCGGCAGCTCGCCCGCATCTACGCCAGCCTGGACATCTTCGTCCACAGTGGGCCATTCGAGACTTTCGGCCAGACGATCCAGGAGGCCTCGGCGAGCGGTCTGCCGGTGGTGGCACCGGCCGCGGGCGGGCCGCTGGACCTGGTCCAGGACGGGGTCACCGGATACCTGGTCGAGCCGAACAACGGTCCGGCACTGACCGACGCCGTGGGTGCGTTGGTCGCCGACCCGGCGCTACGCGCCAAGATGGGGGAGCAGGGCCGGCAACTGGTCCTGGGCCGCAGCTGGGAGGCGGTCTGCGACGAGCTGATCGGGCACTATGCCGCGGTACTCGACGCACCCATGCCCGACCTTGCCGCGGCCCCGGCTCCGGTGACCGGTTGAGAATCGTCAGACTGGCCAACTTTGTCGCGCCGCGCTCCGGCGGGCTGCGCACTGCCATGCGGGCACTCGGCGAGGGATACCTGGCGGCCGGGCACGAGCCGGTACTCGTGGTACCCGGGCCGCGCGACGCCGACGAGTACACCAGCCAGGGCCGGGTGGTGACGCTGCGGGCCCCGCTGGTGCCGTTCTCCGGCGGGTACCGGGTGCTGGTCAACGCGCCACGCCTCGCCTCGGTCCTCGGCGACCTGGCACCGGACCGGCTGGAGGTCTCCGACCGCACCACCCTGCGCTGGACCGGCGCCTGGGCGCGCCGCCACGGGGTGCCGTCGGTGATGGTCTCGCACGAGAGCGTGGTCGGCCTGCTCAGCATCGGCTGGCTGGGGCGGTCCCGCTTCGGGCGCTTCGCCGGCCGCAGGCTCGCCTGGCCGACGGCCCGGCTGGCCGACACGCTCAACACCCGTACCGCGAAGTACTACGACACCGTGCTGTGCACCACCCATTGGGCGGCGGCGGAGTTCGAGCGGCTCGGGGTACCGAACCTGGCCCGGGTACCGCTCGGGGTCGACCTGGACCTGTTCCACCCCCGGCTGCACAGCCCGGCGGTACGCGACCGGTACGCCGACCCCGGCCAGATCCTCATCGTCCACTGTGGACGACTCTCGGTGGAGAAGCGCCCGGACCGCTCGATCGACGCGCTGGCCGCGCTGATCGCTGCCGGCGTACCGGCGTCTCTGGTCGTGGTCGGCGATGGGCCGCAGCGGCGCCGGCTGCACCGCCGGGCGGCCCGGCTGCCGGTGCGCTTCACCGGCTTCGTACACGACCGCTCCGCGCTCGCCGCGCTGCTCGCCAGCGCGGACGTGGTCGTGGCGCCGGGTCCGGTGGAGACCTTCGGGCTGGCCGCGCTGGAGGCGCTGGCCTGCGGTACGCCCGTGGTGGTCAGCGGGAGCAGCGCGCTGCCCGAGGTGGTGGGGGAGGCGGGTGTCGCGGTGACCGGCGAGAACTTCGGTGCCGGGGTACGCGAGGTGCTCGGCTGGCCTACGGCGCAGCGGCGGGCGGCCGCCCGCGCGCGGGCCGAGGAGTTCGGCTGGCCGGCGGCGGTCGCCGGCTTCCTGAAGGCGCACCGTCTGGCAACCGAGGTACCCAGGGAGGGCCAGCCGTGAGGTTCGTCGCGCTCGGCGACTCGATCACCGTCGGCATGGGCGATCCGATGCCCGACGGCAGTTGGCGCGGCTGGGCCCGGCTGCTCGCCGATGCCTTGCCGGCGACCGAGTTCCACAACCTCGCCGCCGCCGGCGCACTGACCGCCGACGTGGAGCGGGCGCAGCTGCCCCGCGCCCTGGAGCTGCGGCCGGACCTGGCCGCGGTGATCGTGGGTGTGAACGACACCCTGCGCGGCACCTTCGACCCGACCCGTATCGCCGCCTCGTACGCGCACACGCTGGGCGCGCTGCGGGCGACCGGCGCGCCGGTGCTCACCATGCGGCTGCCCGACCCGGGCCTGATGTTCGGCCTGCCCGGCGTACTGGCCCGGCCGCTGGGGCGCCGGGTCACCGCGGTGAACCGGGTCCTCGACGCACTCGCCGACCGCTTCGGCACGCTGCACTTCGACGCCGCCGGGCACCCGGAGACGTATGACCGTCGCATGTGGAGCATCGATCGGCTGCACCCGAGCGAGCGCGGGCACCGGATGGTCGCGGGCGCGTACCACGACCTGCTCGCCGCGTACGGCGTGGGTACCGGCGCCCGGCCCGACCCGGAGCCGACCGGAGCGCCGCCGACCCGCCGGGCGCAACTGCACTGGATGGCGACCAAGGGCACCCGCTGGCTGATGGACCGGTCCCACGATCTGGTGCCGTACCTGCTGCGGATGGCCCTGGCCGAGATGCTCGGCCGCAACCGCGACGACGTCGAGGAGTACTGCCAGGATGTGGAGCCGGCCGGCCTGGACGCGGCGGGCCTGGATGTGACGGGCCTGGATGTGACGGGCCTGGACGTGGAAGCGACGGAGGCGTTCTACCCGGCCGGCCTCGCCTCGGATGTGGATCAGTCTCCCCAGCCAAGCCAGAGAGTCGGTTCATAGCTCGTGACCGGTCGCTGCCGCCTGGCCAGCGTGAGCCGGCGCGGACCGGTCATCTAGGCTTGCCGCATGTCTCGACCCGATGGGCGGGCAGCCGCCGAGCTGCGACCCGTTACGCTGACCCGCGACTGGACCATGCACGCCGAAGGCTCGGTGCTGGTGGAGTTCGGGCAGACCCGGGTGCTCTGCACGGCGAGCGTCACCGAGGGGGTGCCGCGCTGGCGCAAGGGTTCGGGGTTGGGCTGGGTGACTGCGGAGTACGCGATGCTGCCGCGGTCGACCACCACGCGCAACGACCGGGAGAGCGTGAAGGGGCGGGTCGGCGGGCGTACCCACGAAATATCGCGGCTGATCGGGCGGAGCCTGCGCGCCTGCATCGACCTGGCCGCGCTCGGCGAGAACTCGATCGTGCTCGACTGCGACGTGCTGCAGGCCGACGGCGGTACCCGGACGGCGGCGATAACCGGTGCCTACGTCGCCCTCTCCGACGCGGTGCGCTGGCTGGCCAAGCAGCACGCGCTGGCCGGAAAGCCGGCCGAGGTGGTGCACCGCTCGGTCTGCGCGGTCAGCGTGGGCATCATCGAGGGCGAGCCGCGGCTGGACCTGTGCTACGACGAGGATGTGGTCGCCGGGGTGGACATGAACGTGGTCTGCACCGATACCGGTGACTTCGTCGAGGTGCAGGGTACCGGCGAGGGTACGGTCTTCAGCCGGGCCGAGCTGGGCGAGTTGCTGGACCTGGGCGTGGCGGGCTGCGCTCAGTTGACCGCCTTGCAGGCGGCGTCACTGGCTACCTGAGGGCTGGCGACATGAGGCTGCTGCTCGCCACCCGCAACCCGAAGAAACTCGCTGAGCTGCGGCGGATCCTGGGCGGGGACGGCCGGTTCGAGGTGGTTGGACTCTCCGATGTGGACAGTTACCCGGAGACGCGGGAGACCGGCGCGACCTTCGCCGAGAACGCGTTGGCCAAGGCGCGCGACGGGGTGGCACACACCGGCCTGCCAACGGTCGCGGACGACTCGGGTCTGGCGGTAGACGCGCTGAACGGCATGCCGGGTGTGCTCTCGGCCCGCTGGTCCGGTGCTGGCGGCGACGCTGCTGCCCGGGACGCTGCTGCCCGGGACGCTGCCAACCTCGAGCTTGTCCTGGCACAGGTTGCCGATGTGCCGGAGCAGCGGCTGGGCGCGCGGTTCGTCTGCGCCGCGGCGCTGGCGCTCCCGGACGGACGATCGTTCGTGGCCGAGGGTACGATGCCGGGCCGGTTGGTACGTTCGCCGCGCGGGGCGGGCGGTTTCGGGTACGACCCCATCTTCGTTGCGGACGGGTTCACCCGCACCAACGCGGAGCTGGCGCCGGAGGAGAAGGACGCGATCAGCCACCGGGGCAAGGCGCTGCGCGCACTCGCCGAGATCATCGCCCGGGAACTACCCACCGCTGGCTGATCGTGTCCAGAGTGGACAGCGTGATGGGTGGCAGCCGACCCAATAAGTAGCGTGGCTATGGGTTAACCGGGCATACCATTGTGGAATTCTTCAGATCGACGATACTCATCGC
Source organism: Micromonosporaceae bacterium (assembly GCA_017354595.1). Lineage (GTDB taxonomy): Bacteria > Actinomycetota > Actinomycetes > Mycobacteriales > Micromonosporaceae > DATEJJ01. Next base: position 640 of record JAFMQQ010000032.1, on the reverse strand, counting down.
CGGCAATGGAATGATCGTCGATCGGAGGTACCGATGGAGATGCGCGCCCGCAGCACCTGGGTACGCCTGGGCGGGCTCGTGGTAGCACTGCTGGCTATCGCCGGGTTCGTGGCAGTGAGGGCCACCGCGCAGGCGGCCGAGACGCCGCAGGCGGCCACGTCCACGACCGATGGCACACCCGACGGACCGACGCCGGGTCCCATGTACCGGGTCTACGAGGTGTATCACGCGACGGGTACCCAGACATACACCTGCGCCGACGCCGGGACCTGGGGGACGAGCTCGACCCCGGACGCGCAACTGGTGTCGGTCAAAGACCCGCTGCGCCGGATCCACCACTTCGCCGGGCCGCGCTGGCAGCTGCTGAACGACGGTTCGCAGATCCTCGGCCACGTGGTGCTCAGCGTTCCCCAGCCGGGCACGATCGCGGAACTGCTGCTGTCGACCACTGCCGAGATCCGCGGGTACCTCAGCCCGGTGGTGTACGTCAGCCGGGACGACCCCACGGGTGGCGTGGCTCCGCCCGGCGGGTGCACTCCCGGTGCCACGGTCGCCGTGCCCTATACGGCGTACTACGTGTTCTGGATCGCAGGGGGGCCCACGATTTCAGCCATCACACACTAGGCCAACTGACCGGTTG
>JAFMQQ010000212.1 GCA_017354595.1 Micromonosporaceae bacterium | reverse complement strand
TCGCCGAGCTGGCCGGCTCGCGGCTGCCGATCCAGCCGCGCCGCGGTTTCATCCTGGTCACCGCGCCGGTGCCACCGCTGGTGCGGGCGAAGGTGTACGACGCGGCGTACGTCTCCAATGTGGTCAGTGACGACGCCGGGCTGCAGTCCTCGACCGTGGTGGAGCGGACCGATGGTGGAACCATCCTGATCGGCGCCTCCCGCGAGCGGGTCGGGTTCGACCCCACGATGCGGGTGGATGTGCTGTCCCGGCTGGCCCGGCAGGCGGTACGGCTGTTCCCGGTGCTGGCCAGGGTACCGGCGATCCGCGGGTACCGCGGGTTCCGGCCGTACTCCCCCGACCACCTACCGGTGATCGGGTGGGACCCGGCGGCGCCGGGCCTGCTGCACGCGGCCGGGCACGAGGGTGCCGGCATCTGCCTGGCACCGGCGACCGCGCACCTGGTGCGCTGTCTGGTCACCGGCGAGAAGTCCACAGTGGACCCGACGCCGTTCGCGGCCGACCGGCCCGGCCTGGCGAGCCCGCAATGATCACCTTCGATGGCGAGCCGGTACCGGTGGAGCCGGGGCAGACGATCGGCGCGGCGCTGTACGCGGCCGGGCGGCGGGGCTGGCGTACCACCCGGGTGAACGGCCGGCCGCGCGGGCTGTTCTGCGGCATGGGCGTCTGCTTCGACTGCCTGGTGACGGTTAACGGGCAACCGGACGTACGCGCCTGCCTCCGGGTGGCCGAACCCGGCGACGTGGTCACCTCCGCGCCCGACTACGACGCTCCCGACTACGACACGCCGCAGATCCCGGCCGCCGCAACGCACCGCACTGCTGAGTGCGATGTGGCGGTGGTGGGTGGTGGGCCGGCGGGGCAGCAGGCCGCGCTCGCCGCGGCCGGAGCCGGCTGCCGGGTGGCGCTGGTCTACACCGCGCCCCGGCCCGGGTACCCGGTGCCCGCTGATCTCGGCCAGCTGGTCGAGGTCCTGCCCGGCGCTACCGTCTGGGCGGCGCAGGCAGCAGCCGAGCGGACCCGGCTGTACCTCACCGGTGCCGGTGTGTCCATTGTGGAGGCGAGGGCGGTGGTGGTGGCCACCGGCGGGTACGACCTGCCGCTGCCGTTTCCGGGTTGGGACCTGCCCGGCGTGCTGACCGCCGGCGGCATCCAGGCACTGCTGAAGCGGGGTGGCGTGTCGCCGGGCCGGCGGGTGGCGCTCTCGGGTACCGGCCCGTTCCTGTTGCCGGTCGCCGCCGCTGTTGCCGAGGCGGGCGTGGACGTGGTGGGTGTCTTCGAGGCCGGGCGCCCGGTCCGCTGGCTGGGCCAGCTTCCCGCGATCGCCGGCCAACCGGCCCGGCTGGTCGAGGCGGCACGCTACCTGCGCGTGCTCCGCCGGCACCGGATACCGTTCCACAGTGGACACGCTGTGGTCGCGGCACACGGGCAGGACCGGGTCGCCGCCGCCACGGTCGCCCGGCTGCGTCCGGACTGGACGGTGGTACCCGGCTCGCAACGGCGGATCGAGGTGGACGCGCTGGGCATCGGGTACGGCTTCGTGCCCGTCCTCGACCTGGCGCTCGCCCTCGGTGCCACCGGTACTCCGGAGGGCATCCGGGTGGACGCCTGGCAGCGCACCACGGCACCCCGGGTGTACGCGGCCGGTGAAACCACCGGCATCGGCGGAGCACCGCTCGCCGCCGCCGAGGGCCGCCTGGCGGGGCTGGCGGCCGCCGTTGACCTGGGCAGGCTCGACGAGGCGGCGGCACGGGTCCGGGGCCGGGCCGCCCGGCGGCAGCGGGCACGAAGCCGGAGGTTTGCCGCGGCGCTGGGCCGGGTATACGGGCGCGGCCTCGGCCTAGCCTGGTCCACCCCGGACACACCGATCTGTCGCTGCGAGGAGGTGCCCCGTGCGCGCATCGAGTGGTTAGTGACCGCGCTTGGCGCCACCGAGCTGCGGGCGGTGAAGCTCCTCTCCCGGGCCGGAATGGGCATGTGCCAGGGCCGGATCTGCGGCCCCGCCGTGACCGCACTGCTTCGCGCACACCTCGGCGAACAAGTACCCGACCCGCTCAGCTACGCCACCCGACCGCTTGCGGTGCCCGTACCCCTGGCTGATCTGGGACGCGTCGAACCGGCGTAACACCCATGGTGGTTTGACCGTTTAGCACAGCTGTGTTTGTCGACAAGACGACTTCGCGGAGTCGGTCTTGTCTGCGCTCTGGCCAAAACCACCATTCCCCGGCAGTCTCTTCTTCGAGGGGAAGCTCATCGACGACTCCCGGCAGCCTGACTCACGTCGCCTTTCCGAAGGCATTTCAGGCATGGATCGAATAGCACAGAAGTTAGATCGGGACGCGGGAGGCGTAAAGGTGACTGCGATCGACATCGCCGCGCCAGCCGGCGCAACCTCGGACGACCCGGCCACCACCGTCACAGCCACCCTCGCACGTATCGACATCCCCAACCTCGCCGGCTTCGAGCGCACCGGTTGGGAGGTGCGGTACATCCGGCTGCTTGTCACGCTTGACTTTCTGGTCGGCGTGCTGGCCGGGCTGGTCGCATTGGCCACCCGGTTCGGGCCGGCCGCCGGTGAGTCGTACAACCGGGGGTACGTCTGGGTGAGTGCCGCGATACCGCTCGGGTGGTTGGCCGCCCTGGCAATTAGCCGTGCGTTTGAAGCGCGTTATCTGTTCGTCGGAACGGACGAGTACGAACGGGTATTCAGGGCCGGCATCACCATGACCGCGGCACTCGCTGTCATTTCATTCAGCTTCGATTTGGGACTGGCTCGCGGATATGTCGTGATCGCCATGCCGCTGGTGACCTTCGGGACCATGTGCGCGCGCCGGATCATGCGGGCCGGCCTGCACCGCGCCTGGGCGCACGGGGACCGGCTGCGCCGGGTCATTCTGGTCGGCCACGAGCAGGCGGTCTGGGAGACCACCCGGCAGCTGCGCCGCGAGCGGTACCACGGCCTGGGCGTGGTCGGCGTCTGCCTGCCGAGGCTGCCGGTACTGACCCGGGTGATGCTGCGCGGCCAGCAGTCCCTACCACCGGTCTACGGCACCTTCGACGAGGTGGCGCTGGCGGTGCAGCGGGCGCAGGCCGACACTGTCATCGTGCTGTCCTGCCCGGAGCTGGACGGAGCGGCGCTACGCCGGCTGGCCTGGAAGCTCGAGCGCGACGACATCGACCTCATCGTGGCCAGCTCCCTTGTGGACGTTGCCGGCGACCGCACCACGATCCGGCCGGTGGTGGGGCTGCCGTTGCTGCACGTCGAACACCCCCGGCTCAAGGGCGTCCGCCGGGTGGTGAAGGACGTCTTCGACCGGGTCGCCTCGGCAGCCGGGCTGCTCGCACTGACGCCCGCGCTGGCGACGATCGCCACTGCGGTCAAGCTGACCGGTGGCCGCGGTCCGGTGATTTTCAAGCAGGTACGGGTCGGCAAGAACGGCAAGCACTTCGTGATGTACAAGTTCCGAACCATGTACGTGGACGCCGAGGCCCGGCTGGCCGCGCTGAAGCACCTCAACGAGACCGACGGCACGCTGTTCAAGATGCGCAACGACCCGCGGGTGACCCCGATCGGCCGGTGGCTGCGCCGGTTCTCGCTGGACGAGCTGCCGCAGCTGTTCAATGTGGCCAAGGGCGACATGTCACTGGTCGGTCCGCGACCGCCACTGCCACGCGAGGTCGACGAGTACCCGTTCGACATGCGCCGGCGGCTGGTGGTCAAGCCGGGACTGACCGGGCTGTGGCAGATCTCCGGCCGGTCCGACCTGTCCTGGGAGGACTCGATCCGGCTGGACCTGCGCTATGTGGAGAACTGGTCGCTGCCGATGGACCTGATGATTCTGGCCCGGACCGCGCTCGCCGTGGTGCGCAGCTCCGGTGCCTACTAGCCAGCCTGGGGGTTCGTTGATGTCACCGGTCGCCTGCCGGCTCTGCGGCGCACCACTGACCGAGACCTTTGTCGACCTCGGCATGTCACCGCTGTGCGAAAGCTACCTGCCGGCGCAGAAGCTGGACGCGGCGGAGACCTTCTACCCGCTGCATGTGCGGATCTGCGCCGGGTGCCTGCTGGTCCAGCTGCCCGCGTACGTGCCGGGCGAACAGATCTTCTCCGACTACGCCTACTTCTCCTCGTACTCGGACTCCTGGGTGGCGCACGCCAACCGGTACGCCCAGGCGATGATCCAGCGGCTCGGTCTCGGCGGCGGCTCGCTGGTCGCCGAGGTGGCGAGCAACGACGGGTACCTGCTGCAGCACTTCGTCGCCGCCGGCATCCCGGTGGTGGGTGTCGAGCCGGCGGCGAATGTGGCGGAGGTGGCCCGGGCCAAGGGGATCCGTACCGAGGTGGTGTTTCTCGGCGGGCAGACCGGTGCTCGCGTCGCCGACCGGTACGGGCGGGCCGACCTGGTCGCCGCGAACAACGTCTACGCCCACGTACCCGACATCCGCGACTTCACCGCCGGCCTGGCCGCTCTGGTCAAGGCGGAGGGTTGGGTAACCCTGGAGTTCCCGCACCTGCTGCGCCTGATCGAGCGGCGCCAGTACGACACCATCTACCACGAGCACTACCAGTACCTGTCGCTGCTGACCGCCTCCCGCGCACTGGCCACCGGTGGACTGTCGGTTGTGGACGTTGACGAGCTGGCTACGCACGGAGGCTCGCTGCGGGTGTACGCGCGCCACGCCGGCGCGGCCGGCGAACCGTCGCCGAATGTCAAGGCGGTGCTCGCCGCCGAGGAGGCGGCCGGGCTGCACACGCTCGCCGGGCACATCGGCTCCCCCGGAAACATCGGCTCCCCCGGGCGCTCCGGCTTCGCCGCCGCGGTCTTCGCCATCAAGCGGGACCTGCTCCGCTTCCTGCTCGCCGCCCGGGCGGACGGCAGGACCGTGGTCGGGTACGGCGCACCGGGCAAGGGGAACACGCTGCTCAACCACTGCGGGATCCGGAGCGACCTGCTTGCGTACACAGTGGACAGAAGCCCGCACAAGCAGGGCCTGTTCCTCCCCGGTACCCACATCCCCATCCACCACCCGGACCGGATCGCCGCCGACCGTCCGGACTACGTCCTGGTACTTCCCTGGAACCTGCGCACCGAGATCTCCGAACAGCTCGGCTACGTCCGGGACTGGGGCGGTCGGCTGGTGTTCCCCATCCCCGCCCTGGAGGTGGTGTGAGATGAAGGTCGTGCTCTTCTGCGGTGGTCTCGGCATGCGCATGCGCGAGGGCCCGACCGGCGCGCCCAAGCCGATGAACATGATCGGTGACCGGCCGCTGCTGTGGCACGTGATGCGCTACTACGCCCACTTTGGACACAAGGATTTCATTCTCTGCCTGGGCTACGGCGCCTCCGCGGTCAAGGACTACTTCGTCCACTACGACGAGACCCAGTCCAACGACTTCACTCTCGTCGGTGGCGGCCGGGGCATCGAGTTGCACAGCACCGACATCAGCGACTGGAAGGTCAGCTTCATCGACACCGGCCTGAACTCCACCATCGGCGAGCGGCTGATGCGGGTACGCCCGCTGGTCGAGCAGGAGCCGATGTTCCTGGCCAACTACGCCGACACGTTGACCGACGCGCCACTGGACAAGATGGTCGAGCGGTTCCGGGCCGCGCCGCAGGCGACCGTCAGCATGCTCGCGGTACCGCCGGTCTCCACCCACCACGTGGTGGAGGTGAGCGAGGACGGTCTGGTGACCGGCGTGGTGCCGGTACGCGAGCTGGCTCAATGGGAGAACGGCGGCTACTTCATCATGCGGCCGGACATCTTCGAGGTGCTGCGGGAGGGTGAGGACATGGTGCCCACCGCGTTCCACCGGCTGGTACCTGGCGGCCGGATGCTCGCCCAGCGCTACCACGGCTTCTGGCGTGCCGCGGACACCTTCAAGGACCGGGTCGAACTGGAGGACATGTTCCACAAGGGACAGTGCCCATGGATGCTGTGGGACCCGCACCGCGGCGTCTCGCTCCCCCACCCCGCCGACGCGGTGCTGGCCGGGTAGGCGATGCTGGCGCTGACCCTCTCCGGCGTCGGGTCGGTGGTGGCGATCGGCGCGCACCCCGATGACATCGA
>JAFMQQ010000853.1 GCA_017354595.1 Micromonosporaceae bacterium | reverse complement strand
TGCTTACCAGTCACGAGAATCTCCTACGTATTCACGGGTGACCAGACTCGGTCTGTCCACAGTGGATTCGGGCGGTCGGATCGTGGTGGCAAGCCACCCGTCGCGGCCAGGCAGCACGGCCGTGGCGGTGACGGCCTACCGTGTCAGGGTGGCGCGGTGGGAGCTCTGGCGGCAGGACGACAACGGCGACCAGGTCCGCGTCAGCACGCACGAAGACCGGATCGAGGCGCTGGCCCGGCTGCTGGCGTTGCAGGCCGGACCGGCACACAAGCAGACGTACTGGCTCTCCGGCCCACCCGGACCGGTCTGCCGCACCAACCGCGACCTGTACCTGCGCCTGCTGACCGCAGCCGACCGGATCCGAGCCGCCGGCCGGAGTCTGGACGAGTTCCTGCGCGCCTGGCTTGTCGTCGGCAAGGTCGTGGCCGACCGTACCCGCCTGGACCTGGACACCGTCGCGGCGATGGTCACCGCCGCCGCCACCGTGCCACCACCGCCGCTGCCGGCCGCTTGGCGTACCGCCTCCCACCCCGACGCCGACATCGACGACGCCAGCGCCACCTTCGACAGCTGGCAGTCCGTCATCCGTTCCCAGGTCGCCGACCTGGCCGACCTCGCCGACCAGGGCCCGCTGGACCAGGACGCCTACTTCGGCATCGACCTACCCCGACCACTCGGCCGCCGACGGGCCACCGCACGCCGCTGGTACAACTTCGACCCGCACGGCTACCTCGAATGCGGCATGGCCGGCACCCTCGGCGGCTGGGACACCGACGACGGCCAACGCGTCCCGGTGCCAGGCCCTGTCGACCCGACGGTCCCCGAAGACCCAGGCGAATACACTGTGGACAGTCTCACCTGGGCTGACCTCACGCTGCTGGCGATCCAGGGCCAGCGGTACGAGTGACCGGCTGCGCTGGACAGCCGCCGGCCGGGCTGTCGCCTGCGGCAGACCTGGTCGCCACCCCAGCGGCAGCGCCGCACGCGCAAGCAGGGCGCAGCAAGCGTCGACGAGGCTGCTTCCACCACATACCGCGGGTCGGGAGCCGAGCCACCCCCTCCCGACGCGCTCAGCAACAGGAACCTTCCAAAGTGGACACTTGGCGTTCGTCGTCGTAGCGATGCCGCTATGCTGCCTACTATGGCAGGGATCAAGGCGGGCCCTGTGGCGCTTCAAGGCTCCTGCGGCAAATCCGGCCGCAGGCAAATTCGTACCCGCGCCCACTGCCCGGACCGGGCGGTAGCGTCCGGCCGGGCCGTACGGTGGCGGTCGACGGACGGCGTCTGTAAGGCAACGCACGGACAGGGCAGGATGCATGCGATGCGCACCGTCGAGGAGCTGATGGCGACCTCCGACCCGGCATGGCCCGAGTTGGAGAGAGAACTGGCCGCCAACGCGGAAATCAGAATTCTGCCGATCTCCGAGGCGGCGGGCCGGGACTGCCTGTACCGGCTGCAGGTCACCGCGCGGTCGCGGTTGGGTGCGGTGGCGCTGCACACCGGTGGCCTGCTCGTTGATCACGGGTGGGTACGGGTGCTCGGGGGCGGCGGCGACTCCGGCCTGCCCTCCCTGGCGCAGGCCAACGAGCTGCCCGGCGACCAGAAGCCACCCTCGGCACTGCTGGTCGGCCATGACGTGCTCGGCGGACGGTTCGAGGTCAACGGCGCCGACCCGGCGACCATCGGCCGCCCCGGAGACCCTGGCGAGGTGTGCTACTTCGGGCCGGACACCCTGGAATGGGAGTCGCTCGGCGCGCCATACAGCGCCTGGCTGTCCTGGCTCGCCGGCGGCGCAACCACCGAGTTCTACCAGCCGCTGCGGTGGCCAGGCTGGCGGGAAGAGATCAGCGGGCTGCCCCTTTCGCACGGCATCACCGTGTACCCGTTCCTGTGGTCCCGCCAAGCACAAGAGAATCTCGCGGCTACCACCCGAGCACCCGCGCCGCTGGCCGAACTGTTCGGACTGCAGGCGGACATCGCCGCCCAACTCGCCGCCAACCCGGATGGCACCGAGGTTGATATCCGCGTCGTCGAATAGCCACGTA
>JAFMQQ010000211.1 GCA_017354595.1 Micromonosporaceae bacterium | reverse complement strand
GAGCTCCACCCGGCCAGCGCTGCCCGCCTCGTGCATCACCGAGACCGAGTCGGTCAGGTGGCGTAGCAGGTCGCCCAGGTCCCAACCGGCGCACGGGGTGGGCCGGGCCAACTCGGCCGGCGCCAGCCCACCCAGCTCGCCCAGCGCGTACCCGACCGACCGCTCCAGCAGGGCGACACCCCCGATCAGCGGTGCGGCGACGGGCTCGGGCATCGGGGGCTCAGTCGGGCAGCCGCGTGCCACCGGTGCCGGACGCCTCGACGAAGTGCGGGTCGAACGGCACCGGCCGGCCGGCGGCCTCCGGATCCATGCCCGGCAGCCGGGCCGGCAGGCCGAAGCGCTCGAACAGCTCCGGCTCGAAGAAGACCGCGCAGTGCGATACGGCGGCTCCATTGAGAGTGAGCACGTGCAGGCCGAAGGCGTGGTACCCGTGCTGGTCGCGCAGGTACATGCCGAAGGCCGGCTGCCCGTTCGCCGCGGCCGGCAGCATCCGCAGGTCGCCGGCGCCCTGCGCCGGGCACTGGGCGTGGATGAGCCGGCCGATCGCCTCGGCACCCTGGTACCAGCTGTCGAACGGCGGCATCTCCCAGGTCGCGTCCTCGGTGAACAGCCGCACGATCTCGGCCACGTCGTACCGCTCGAACGCGGCGAGATACCGGTCGAGCAGCTCGTGCTGCTCCGGTGTGCTCGGCCGGGCGACGCTCTCCTCGGTCGGCGACACCTCCTCCAGCTGTGCCCGGGCCCGTTGCAGCGCGCTGTTCACACTCGCCGTGGTGGTCGCCAGCAGCTCGGCCACCTCCGCCGACCGCCACTTCAGGACGTCGTGCAGCAGCAGCACCGCCCGCTGCCGGGGCGGCAGGTGCTGCAGCGCGGCGATCAGCGCGAGCCGCACGCTCTCCCGGCCGGCGACGATCGCCGCCGGATCCCGCTCATCGGCGACCATGCTGTCCGGTACCGGCTCCAGCCACGGCACCTCACCCCGCTCGTGGATCTGGCCCTCCGGTACGGAGCTGGGCGTGCCGAGCCCGGTCGGCATCGGCCGCCGGCCCCGGCTCTCCAGCGCGGTCAGGCAGGCGCTGGTCGCGATCCGGTACAGCCAGGTGCGCAGCGAGGAACGACCCTCAAAGGAGTCGTACGCCCGCCAGGCGCGCAGGTAGGTCTCCTGGACCAGATCCTCGGCGTCGTGTACCGAGCCGAGCATCCGGTAGCAGTGCGCGAACAGCTCGCGCCGGTACGGGTCGGCCAGCCGGGTGAAGTCATCGCCGGTCGGCTTGGCGGTCAGCGTCTCGTCTCCCATCGTTCCCCTTCCCTCGCCATCAGGTACTGACCCTGCCACCGCCCAAAACTCATCGCCAGTTCCTCGATGACTTCGTGGCCGGTGCCGCGTCGGTACGGGCGAGACACGAACCCAGGAGGAACCCGATGTCGTCGTACACCCTGGACATGCCGGCGCCGGCGCTGACCCGAGCTCGCAGTGCGGCGGCCGGCCGGTCCCGCTGGCTCGCGCTGGTGGTGCTCTGTGCGGGCATGCTGATGATCGTTCTGGACGCGACCGTGGTGAATGTCGCGCTGCCGGAGATCCAGACCGACCTCGGCTTCTCCGCCTCCGGCCTGGCCTGGGTGGTCAACGCCTACCTGATCGCCTTCGGCGGGCTGCTGCTGCTCGCCGGCCGGCTGGGCGACCTGCTCTCCCGGCGCGGCGTCTTCCTGGCCGGGCTGGCCGTCTTCACCGCCGCCTCGCTGATCTGCGGGCTGGCCCGCAACCAGGCGTGGCTGATCGGGGCCCGCTTCGTGCAGGGCGTGGGCGGCGCACTGACCTCCGCGGTCATCCTCGGCATGATCGTCACGCTCTTCCCCGAGCCGCGCGATCGGGGCCGCGCGATCGGCGTCTACGGCTTCGTCGCCTCCGCCGGCGGCTCGATCGGGCTGCTCGCCGGCGGCATCCTGACCCAGGCCGTCAACTGGCACTGGATCTTCTTCATCAACGTACCGGTCGGTCTGGTCACCGGCCTGCTCGCGATGCGCCTGCTGGCTCGCGACCGCGGTGCCGGCGTACGCGGCCGGGCGGACGTGCCGGGTGCGGCGCTGATCACCGGGGCGCTGATGCTCGGCGTGTACACGATCGTCGATCCGGCGGCCCGGTACGGCTGGGTGGCGCCGCGTACCCTCCTGCTCGCCGCGGCCACCCTCGCCCTGCTGGTCGGCTTCGTGCTCCGCGAGGCGACCGCGGCGCACCCACTGGTACCCGCCCGCATCCTGCGCTCCCGGGACGTGCTGGGCGCCAACGCGGTCCAGGGCCTGTCCACCGCCGGGATGTTCGGCATGTTCTTCCTCGGCGTGCTGTACCTGGAGCGGGTGCTCGGGTACGACGCGCTGCGGATCGGGCTCGCCGTCCTGCCGACCACGGTGGTCATGGGTGCCCTCTCGCTGCGCTGGTCCGGCGCGCTGGTGCTGCGATTGGGTGCCCGCCGGACCGCGGTGGGTGGCCTGCTGCTGGTCGCGGCCGGGCTGGCGCTGTTCGCCCGGGTACCGGTCGGTGGCGACTACCTGACCGACGTGCTGCCCGGCATGGTGCTGCTGGGCGTCGGCGGCGGCGTCGGCTTCCCGGCGCTGGCCGCGCTGTCCATGTCCGGGGCCACCGAGCAGGACGCCGGGCTGCTCTCCGGGCTTGCCAACACCACCACCGAAGTCGGTGCGGCGCTGGGCCTGGCGGTGCTCGCGACGCTGTCGGCGACCCGCTCCGGTCAGCTGCTGGCCCGGGGCGTACCGGCGCCGGTCGCGCTCACCCACGGGTACCGGACGGGTCTGCTTGTCGGCGCCGGCCTGGTGGCGGTGGCGGTGGCCGTGTGCGCGACGGTGATCCGCCCCGACCGCAGCCGCGCTCCGCAGTCGTAACCTGATCCCGGGTCTTAACCTGATCCCGCCCGGTTGCCGCGGCTGGGCACCGGGTAGTCGCGATCGGTGGACCTGCACGGAGCGCGGCGGGTCGCGGTGCTGCGGCCGGGGCGCATCGGCGACTACCTGTGCGCCACCCCCGCGGTACGGGCACTGCGCGCGATGCTGCCGCACGCCCGGCTCGACTACATCGGCCTGCCACTGGTACGGGACCTGGTCGAGCGCAACCCGCAGGTGGACCGGTTCGTCGCCTTCCCCGGCTTCCCCTATCTGGCCGAGCAGTTCTTCGAGCCACGCGCGGCGACCCGCTGGCTGGTCGCGATGCAGCGCGAGCGGTACGACCTGGCGGTGCAGCTGTACGGCTCCGGGGTGTACGCGAACCCGGTGGGGCTACTGCTCGGCGCGGCGTACACGGCCGGGTTCGTCCGGCCGGAGGACGGCGCGCACCTGCTGGATGCGGCACTTCCGTTGCCGGAGCGGGGGGCGGAGGTGGATCGGGCGCTGGCGTTGGTACGCCACGTCGGCAGGGTGGCGGGACTCGGCGCCACTTCTCCTGGCGCCGGGCGGCGGTACGACCTGGCGCTGACCGGGGCCGACCGGGCCGGCGCGGCGCGGGCCCTGGCCGGGTTGCCCCGCCCGGCGATCGGGTGGCACATCGGGGCACGGGAGGACCGGCGCCGCCTGGATCCGGCGGCGTGCGCCGAGGCGACCACGATTGTCCACAAGGGACACCGCGGCTGCGCCGTACTGCTGGGCGGCGCCGAGGAGGTACCGGCGGCGGCCGCGCTCGCCAGGCACCTGGCCGGTGCCGGCATCCCGTACCGCGACCTGACCGGCCGGCTGCCACTCGCCGAGACGGCCGCCGTGACCGCCGCGCTGGACCTGTTGCTGACCACCGACTCGGGACCGGCGCACCTGGCATACGCGACCGGTACCCGCAGTGTCACGGTCTTTCTCGACAGCGACCCGGAGCGGTGGGGCCCGCCCTCGGCCGGACCGCACCGGGTGCTCGACTGCCGCCGCGCCGGTACGGCCGAGCTCGCCGCCGCGATCGCCGCCGCTGGCCGGGTGTGATCGGAAGGCCGACCGAGTGTCAGGCGATGGTGACTTGGAGTGCGGGCTCGGCGATCCACAGCGGGCAGACCGACTTTGCCGGGCACTTCGGCTTGACCACGGCCGTCACCGTCGCCGTACCGCTGCGCTCGGCGGTGAACAGGTACCGGCCACCAGCCATGCACTGCGCGGTCAGCAGCCCGCGGGCCACCGACCGTACCGCCGCCGCCGGGCAGGCACCCGGGCCGGCCACCCCGGTGGCCGTGACCCGGTCGCTGACGATCACCAGGAACTGCTGCCCGATCCGCAGCCGCACCGAACTGGGGGCGAAGCCGGCCCCCAGTTGCACCACCGCGGCGGTGGACCGCCCGCTGCCCGGAACGGTCGATGACGATCCCGGCGACGGCGCGCCCGGCGATGGCGTCCCGGGCGAGGAGGTCGGCGGCGCCGCGGTGGGCGTACCCGGGCCGGCCGCACCGGTGACCGGTTGGCCGCCGCACCCGCTCAGCGCGAGGGCTACGCCCAGCATGGCCATGGCACCCGATATACGCAGCCAAGACATCGTGGCATCCCTTCATCCACCGGGGTCGGTCACGGATTCAATTGGACGCGGCCGGCCGGCCTGAGGTTCCGCCGGGCAATGGCGGCGACTTGCGCTCACCGGTAGTGCCGCCGGGGCGCCGGCGGGCTATGGTGCCAGTCAACACGGTTGCGGCGCCCGGAGGTCAGGTCGGATTGAGTTTTCCCACGAACTTCCGTTGGGGCGTCTCGGCCACCGCGTACCAGATCGAGGGCGCGGTCGACGCGGACGGCAAGGGACCGTCCATCTGGGACACCTTCGCCCACGAACCGGGCCGCATCGCCGACGGCTCCACCGGCGATGTGGCCTGCGACCACTACCACCGGTACCCGCGGGACATCGAGCTGATGACCGGACTGGGCGTGGACTCCTACCACCTATCGATCGCCTGGTCCCGGGTCCAGCCGGCCGGCTCGGGCCCGGTCAACCCGGCCGGACTCGGGTACTACGACCGGCTGGTCGACGCGCTGCTGGAGGCCGGCGTCGACCCCGTCGCCACGCTGTACCACTGGGATCTGCCGCAGCCGTTGCAGGACGGCGGCGGCTGGCTGAAGCGCGACACGGCGGCCCGGTTCGGTGAGTACGCGGGGATCGTCGGCGCGGCCCTCGGCGACCGGGTCAAGCTGTGGGTCACCCTCAACGAGCCGTTCGTGCACATGGCCTACGGGTACGCCTTCGGGGTGCACGCGCCCGGCCAGGCGCTGCTGTTCGACGCGCTGCCGGCCGGCCACCACCAGCTGCTCGGGCACGGGCTGGCGGTCGCGGCGCTGCGCGCTACCACCGGCTCGCCGGTCACCATCGCCAACCACTACTCCCCGGTGCGCGTGCTCGGCGGGACCGAGGCCGACCGGGAGGCCGGGGCGTGGTACGACGCGCTGCACAACCGGATGTTCACCGATCCGCTGCTCGGCCGCGGGTACCCGGAGGGCTTCCAGATGCCGGTGTGCGACGGCGACCTGGAGGTCATCGCCGCCCCACTGGACGCGCTCGCGGTCAACTACTACGCGCCGACCGGCGTACGGGCACCGCAGGATCCGGACGCGCCGCTGCCGTTCGACCTGGTGCCGCTGGACGGGTACCCGGTGACCGACTTCGACTGGCCGGTGGTGCCGGAGGCGCTGACCGAGCTGCTGCTGCGCCTGCACCGCGAGTACGGGCTGCCGCTGTACGTCACCGAGAACGGCTGCTCCTATCCGTCCACAAAGGACGATCCGGAGCGGGTCGAGTTCCTGTCCCGCCACATCGACGCGGTACGGGCGGCGCTCTCCGGCGGCGCCGACGTGCGCGGGTACTTCGTCTGGACGCTGACGGACAACTTCGAGTGGGCCGAGGGGTTCAGCAAGCGCTTCGGTCTGGTACACGTCGACTTCGACACCCAGCAGCGCACCCCGAAGGCGTCCTACCACTGGTACCGGGATCTGATCGCGAGGTCGCGGTGACCACCGAGCTGCCCCCGGCGCCCCTCGACGGGCCAGCGCCCACCGACGGCCCAGCGCTGCTCGACAGTGCGGCGCCGATCGACGACCGGGCCGGGCTGACCGGCGCGC
>JAFMQQ010000852.1 GCA_017354595.1 Micromonosporaceae bacterium | reverse complement strand
GGCCAGGTATCCCCGGGTGGAGACGATGACCCGCCCGTCCGGCAGCGCGAGCAGCTCGCCGTCCGGCTGCTCCGGCAACTGGAGCGACCAGGCGACGCGGTCCCGCACCTGGCCGGGGCCTGCCTGCGGGCCGGTCACCGGCGGGCCAACCCATCGGTCGGCGGCAGCACCACGAGCCGGCCGGTATCCGGGGCGAGCGCCAGCGGTAGCTCACCCCGCTCGCCGGCGACGATGTACACCTCGTCGACCAGCGCCGCCCGGGCCGCCAGCGCGCGCATCGCCTGGTACGCCGCCTCGTCCAGATCCAGCGGTAGCGGCGGCGGGCGGAGCCGGCGCAGTACCCGGTGCCGCTCCTCGGGTGCGGCGTGGAACACCCGCCGCGCCGCGACCAGTACCCCGGCGAGCTGGCGCAGCGGCTCGGCGCCGATCCGGGGCTCGGTCCCGGCCGCGTCGAACTCGGCCAGCGTCATGGCGACCAGCAGCGGGCGGTTCGCGGCGTCGGTGCGGGCCAACCCGTCGGCGAGCGCGGGCAGCCCGGAGAGCGGCCAGTCCACAGTGGACCTGAGGGTCACCTGGTCGCCGGCTTGGGCGGCCTGGCCCGCCTTCGCCAAGGGATGCCGCTCGGCCAGCCGGGCCGCACTGCGCTGCCCGGCCTCGGCCGCGTCCCGGAACGCCAGTACGGCGGCGGTCACCGCCTCCCGGTCCACCCCGACCGGCCACGGCAGCGCCGCCGGACAGGTCGCCACCCCGGAGCCGGGCCGGACGCTGTACGGCACGGCGTACGGGCCGGACCCGGTCAGCAGCACCGCCTCGTACCGGCCCGGGCCGACCGCGCGGATGGACTGCAGCATCTTCGTCTCGCCGGGCAACCGGGCGCTAGTCGGGCAGCCGGACGACGAGCAGGTCGGTGCCGGGTACCGGGGCGACCGGCAGCTCCTCCGCGTCGCCCAGCAACAGGTAGACCACGTCCAGGGTGGCCGCCCGGTCCCGCAGCACCGCCACCCGGGACGCCTGCTGCGCGGTCAGCCCGGCCGGTGGCTCCGGTACCGCCCAGGCGTCCAGCGCCGCGCGGCGGGCCGCCAGGTCGGCCCGGCGGATCTCCCGGGCGCCGCCGAACCTGGCCGCCAGTTGCGGCAGCACCTCGGCGACCAGCCGCGGATCCGATGCCGCGGACTCCAGCTCGTGCAGGCCGCTCTCGAACACCCAGGACCGGTCCTGCTCCGGTATCTGCGCCACGTTCCGCAGTACGTCACCGGCGGCTGACAGCGGCCAGTCGATCAGCAGCCGAAGGCCCGCGGCATCCTGCTGTGCGGTCTGCACCGCGCGGGACACCAGCGGATCGACGACCGCGTCCTCGGCTGCGGCCCGGCGAGCCCGGTGCATCGCGGTGACCGCGGCGATGACCGGGCGCGGGTCGCCGAGGGTGCCGTCGGTGAACAGGTCGGGCTCGGGGGAGACCACCGGGACACCCGCCTGGTCGTCCACGACCAGATCCACCGTCACCTCGCCCTGCTCGCCGGTGAAGACCGCACGGTACCGGTCGGCCGAGACCGCGGTGACCTGGGTCAGCCGCGGTGCGGTCACCGGAACACTCCCCCCGCCACGAACTCTCTGATCCACGCCGAGTCCACGGTGTAGGTGACACCCGGCAGCGGATCCCGAACGGTGAACGTACCATCGCCGGCCGGCTCGATCGCGACCATGTGCATGCTCCTCTCGCCCGGCGCCATCAGCACCGCCGCGATCGGGCCGGCCGAGGCGACCCGGAGCGCGTCCTGCTCGGTGAGGAAACCACCGCGCCAGCCGCCGCCGTCGATCCCACGCGCGTTGAGCGCGTCGCGCAGGGCCACCGGGTTGGACCACTCACCCAGCTCGGCCAGCAGGTCCGCCTGGCTGACCGCGCCGTGGGTGAGCATCTCGCCGGCGGCGGAGACGCAGGAGCCGGGAAGCGTCTGGGTGACCGCACCGCCGGGCGTGACCCTGGCCGGTGCCCATGGACCCGACCGCTCGACCGGCCCGCCGGCACCGCCCTCGTGGCCACCACCGT
>JAFMQQ010000851.1 GCA_017354595.1 Micromonosporaceae bacterium | reverse complement strand
GCGGAGAGCTTCCGGCAGATCGAGGGGCACCTATCCGAAGGGGTACGCCTGGATCCGCCGATCCGCCGCCCGCTGCGCCCTGGCGCCTGACCGGCGCGGTCCCTGACCGATAGCCGGCACCTGCGGGTCGTTGGACTCTGGCGCGCCGTAGCATGAGTGAGGCCCGTCGCCGTGCCCCGTCCCCCGTCGCACGCTCCCGAGGACCCGCCCGTGACCCCCGTTGTGCTGATCGCCGAAGAACTCGCCCCCGCCGCACTGGACCTGCTCTCCACCGACTTCACCCTGCGACATGTGGACGGTACCGACCGGGCCGCGCTACTGGCCGCGCTGGCCGACGCGGAGGCGGTGATCGTACGCAGCGCCACCCGGGTCGACGCCGAGGCGATCGCAGCCGCCCCACGGCTACGGGTGGTGGCCCGCGCCGGCGTGGGCCTGGACAACGTGGACGTACCGGCGGCCACAGCCCGGGGTGTGATGGTGGTCAATGCGCCCACATCGAACATCATCTCCGCCGCGGAGCAGGCGGTCGCCCTGCTGCTCGCGGTCGCCCGGCACACCGTGCCCGCCGCCGCCTCGCTGCGCCGTGGTGAGTGGCAGCGGTCCCGGTTCACCGGCGTGGAGGTGTACGGCAAGACGGTCGGCGTGGTCGGCCTCGGTCGTATCGGCACGCTGGTCGCCCAGCGGATGGCGGCCTTCGGCACCAGGCTGGTCGCCTACGACCCGTACATCCAGCCGGCCCGGGCGGCTGCGCTCGGGGTACACCTGATGAGCCTGGAGGAGTTGCTGCGGGAGGCGGACTTCATCTCCATCCACCTGCCCCGCACCCCGGAGACGACCGGGCTGATCGGCGCCAAGGAACTGCGCCTGGTCAAGCCGACGGTACGCATCATCAACGCGGCCCGGGGCGGGCTGATCGACGAGCGGGCGCTGGCGGAGGCGATCGCGCAGGGTCGGGTCGCCGGTGCCGGGCTGGATGTCTTCGCCACCGAGCCGTGCACCGCCTCGCCGCTGTTCGGGTACGACAACGTGGTGGCGGTACCGCACCTGGGAGCCTCCACTGTGGAGGCTCAGGACAAGGCCGGTGTCGCCGTGGCGCGCAGCGTCAAGCTGGCGCTCGCCGGCGAGTTCGTACCGGACGCGGCCAATGTGCAGGCCGGTGGCGTGGTCGCCGAGGAGGTACGCCCGCTGCTGCCGCTGGCCGAGCGGTTGGGTCGGGTCTTCACCGCGGTCGCCGGTGGCGTCGCGGCGACGGTCGACGTGGTGGTACGCGGGCCGGCGGTGCAGCACGACGTGTCGGTACTCAAGCTCGCCGCCACCAAGGGGCTGTTCGCCTCGGTGGTGGAGGACCGGGTGACGTACGTGAACGCGCCGCACCTGGCCGCCGATCGGGGCGTGCAGGTGGCGTTGAGCGCGGCGCAGGAGAGCGCCGAGGAGCCGACCGCGCTGGGTCTGCGTGGCGCGCTGCCGGACGGCCGGTTGGTCAGCGTCACCGGCACGGTACCCGCCGGACCCGCCGGCGCGGCCGGTCCGGTGCGGCTGACCGGGATGGACGGCTTCGAGCTGGAACTTACCGCCGAGGGCGTACTGCTCTTCTACCGGTACA
Organism: Micromonosporaceae bacterium; assembly: GCA_017354595.1. Classification (GTDB taxonomy): domain Bacteria; phylum Actinomycetota; class Actinomycetes; order Mycobacteriales; family Micromonosporaceae; genus DATEJJ01. The sequence goes on along the minus strand of JAFMQQ010000851.1, from coordinate 448 downwards.
CCGACCGGCCGGGCGTGGTCGGCACCATCGGTACCATCCTGGGCGGCAGCGGGCTCAACATCGCGGCGATGCAGGTGGCCCGGCGGGCCGCCGGCGGCGAGGCGCTGATGACGCTGACGGTGGACTCACCGGTGCACGCCGACCTGCTCGCGAAGACGGCGGAGGCGATCGGCGCCACCGCTGCGTCCACAGTGGACCTCACCGAGGAGTGAGGCCGGCCGGCCTGCCTTGGCACAACTTCATTGAAGTTGTGGTTATCGGCTCCGCCATAACCACAACTTCAATGAAGTTGTGCGCGCGGGAGGGCGGGTCAGGCGGCGGGGAGGTAGTTGCGGCCCGCGAACGGGCGGCTGTCGGCGAAGACCGCCCGGTACCCGTCCGCGGTCGGGAACCAGGCCAGCCCGGTCTCGCCCGCGGCGCACAGCGCGATCGCGTACCCGTTGGCGGT
>JAFMQQ010000850.1 GCA_017354595.1 Micromonosporaceae bacterium | reverse complement strand
GCCCACCGATCACAAGCATCGCCGCCGCGATCGAGACCCCGATGGTCGCGGGGTAGGACACTGCGAACGCCTTCAGGCTGAACGCGACCGCCAGCGAGACAACGACGATGAGCGCCACGAAGCCCAGGATCGCGAGCACCCCGCGCGCGCCGAGCAGGTCGTTGCGCAGCTGGACGCTGCGGACCCCGCGGAGCACGACCCACCCGGTGGTGGTGAGCAGACCCACCACGAAGATGGAGATGCCGATCCCCAGGATGGGATTGCGCCGGATGTCGACGGCCGCCGCGAACTCGACCATCAGGACCCCGATGGCCCACCAGTACCAGGTGGGAATGATGGCGACCCGGATCACCTGTTCCTGCCGCTGGCCAATCTCGGTCAGCGCTTGTGCGGCCTCATCCGGCCGTACCTGTTCGGTCATCATGACCTCCTCGACAGTACTTTCCTAGCAGGAAAGTACTACGAGACTTTCCGAGTTGGCAAGTACTTCCTCGGCAGGAACGCGGCCGGGCGTCGGGTCAGCCGGCGGACGCGGGGCGATCTGGCCGATCCAATCCGGACAATGGCTGGCGGGTCAAGATGGCCGCATACGCCGAGTCGGGCATTGCGCACTACTGGATCGTGGACCAGGACGGTCGGGTGACGATGCTGGCCCTCGGCGTCGATGTCGACGGTCGCCCGGCGTACCACCGCTCCAACGAGCGCCGACCGACCGCCGAGGAGTTGGTCGCGCGCGTCACGCTCCCCGAGGGCGTGCTCTTGTAAGGGCGGCCTGCCGGTCAGCCGCGCAACCTGGTCCATCGCGCAACCTGGTCCATCGCGCAAAACCTGGTCCATCGCGCAAAACCTGGTCAGTCGCACAACCTGGTCAATCGCGCCATGCGGCGGGCGGGCGGCGGGAGGCCAGCGGGCGGGTCGACTCCCAGGTGCGGCGCCACGAGGCCACCTTCGGGCCGGTCGGCAGCGCCAGCTCGCCGGCGGTCTTCGCACGCAGCGACTGGTACCAGCCCATCTCCTCCTCCGCCCACAGCTGGGATACGGCCTGCGTCAACCGGGTGTTGAAGCCGCGGGCCGACTCACCCTCCACAGGAGACAGTGGCTCGCCGTACCGGACAACCACGCGGGGGCGGCCGGATACCGGCCAGTTGCGCCCGCGCGGCATCGCCGCGTAGGTGCCGCGCAGGACGATCGGCACCGCCGGTACCCGCCGGCTCACGCACAACTGCGCCGCGCCCAGCCGCATCGAGCCCATCCAGCCATCCTCGCTGCGGGTGCCCTCCGGGTACAGCAGCAGGCTCCAGCCGCGCGCCAGCAGCTGCGGGGCCAGGCTGCGCAGCCGGCGCGACCGGTACCGCTCCACCGGGAAGGCGTTGAAGACCAGCGCCGTTACCGCGGCACGCCAGCGGGCGTCGAAGAAGTAGTCGGCCGCCGCGCCGACCGCGACCCGGCGGGCGTACCGGGTGGGCAGCGAACCGAGGATCAGCGGCGTGTCCAGGTGGCTGGAGTGGTTGGCGACGAAGACCACCGGGCCGGTGACCTGCTCCAGCCGGTCCAGGCCACGGATCTCCGGCTTGGTCAGGCTCCACGTCAACGGGGTGAGACCGGCGCGCTGGATGCCTTGCCGGGCAACGCGTACCGCCGGCATCCGGGCCCAGCCGGTGGGGAACTCGTACGGCTCCCCCGGTGGCTCGTGCTGCGCGGCCGAGCGCGGAGTGCGCGCCCGGCCCCGCCAGTCGCGCTTGGCGAACAGTACCTTCGCCTCGCGGTAGAGGGAGCTGCGGGAACGGCGGGCGCTCACCGTACGTCCGCCATCGTCAGCGGCGGGGTGTGCAGGTAGTTGATGGTAGGCGACCGGCCCACCGAGTCCTTCGCCATCTCCAGTGCATCGTCCAATGTGGAGGCTGCGCGGAAACCGAGCCGGGCGGCGGTGCGCCGGTCGGCACCGACGAAGATGACCTGCCCGACGTGCTCCAGCGCGTGGGCTCCCCAGTACCACATGTAGAGCGGGTGCACGCCGTGGTACGCGTAGCTGTTGCGGTACAGGTGGACGT
>JAFMQQ010000031.1 GCA_017354595.1 Micromonosporaceae bacterium | reverse complement strand
GTGCACAGCCGGCGGCCTCCAGCCGCGCGCCGGACCGGACCCGGCCGGCCGCGGTGCGGTACGTCTTCCCGGTGGTCGGCAAGGCGTCCTACTCCCACACCCACCACGACTATCCGGCGACCGACATCATCACCGCGTGCGGCAACCGGGTACTCGCCGCCACCACCGGGGTGGTGCTGGAGGTGACCCGGGTCGATACCTGGTCGGCGGCGGTGAACGCGGGCGCGACCAGAGGTGGACTCTCCGTCTCCATCCTCGGCACCGACGGCGTGCGGTACTACGGCTCGCACCTGGAGGCGATCGACCCGGGGATAGCGCCCGGGGTGCGGGTCAGCGCCGGCCAGCCGCTCGGCCGGGTCGGGCGTACCGGCGACGCGAGCGCGTGCCACCTGCACTTCGGCATCTCGCCGCCGTGCGCACAGCGCGGCGACTGGTGGAACCAGCGCGGCGTGGTCTGGCCGTGGCGGTACCTCGACTCGTGGCGCCGTAACGGTTCGCTGTCGGCGGTAGCCGAGGTCGCGGCATGGCACGCCGCGCACGGCTGCCCGACCCACCCGCTTGTCGACCCGTAGCCGACGCCGCCCTGACCTGCCCGTCGTTGCCATTGACAGGTTTACATCCGCCTTGCCACGATGTGATCGTCCACATTGGTCATCGCATTGGAGGCACGATGTTACGTCCAGCATTGGCCCTTGCTGCGCTCGCACTGGCCGCCACCGGGCTGGCGGCCACCCCGGCGGTGGCGGCTCCCGCCGCCGGCCCGCCGGTTGTCCCGATCGGACCCCATCAGTTCTTCTCCGGGCTGGTCAACGGCGTGGCGACCGAGTCGACCATCAAGGTCGTCTGTATCGGACCGGGCAGCGTCATCAACGGTCACCCGGTCGCCGGTCAGACCATCGGCGTCGCCCTGCTCGCGCAGCCGGCGCCGACCGGCTCCGGGTACACCGGTGATGCGGCGAAGAGCATCGACGCCAGCGAGCCGGTCTCGGACACCGCCGCGCCGATCGCGGTCTTCAGCGTGTACGAGAACCAGCCGCTGTCCACCAGCCTGGTGCTGCCGTGCGACGGGACGATCACCATCGTCTTCAACCCGGCGCCGAACGTCGGCGGCCGCTCCTCGTCCGTCCTGGTCCACCTGGTGAACGTCGGGGTCTGAGCGGCCGCCACCGCGCCCCGCAGGTGCGCGCAGCCTCAGATCCGGTACTGGATCCGCGCGCTGCGCTCGCTGATCGGCAGCAGCAGCTCCCGGCGTACCCGGTTGTGCGCCGGGTCGGCGAACCAGGCCTGGTAGGTGGGCTCGTCGTCGAAGTCCGCTGTGATGACGAGGTCCATCGTCTCGTCGACCAGGCCGAGGTCCCGCTCGACGAGTGGGTTGTGCCGGCCGGCGAACGGGATCGCGGCGAGCGCGCCGCGCAGGGCGTCGACCTGAGCGTCGGTGGTGCCGGGCTTCAGCTTCACCAGCACGATGTTGCGGATCACCCGGCGAGTCTATGCCCGCATGGACCCGCCGGTCCGCGTACGTGCAGGGCCGGCCGGACCCGGCCGGCGCCAGCCGGTGCGCGCCGGGCCGGCCGGCCCGATGAGATCCACAGTGGACACTCAGCGGCCCGCGGTGCGGAACCGGGTGCGGGAACCGGATTGACGGCGACGGTGGGGGCGTGCTCGACTCGCCGGATGAGCGAGCCCGCCGTGCCCACCGTGGCGATCCGCACCGCGGTCGCGGCGGACCTGCCAGCACTACGGCGGGTGTACCGGACGGCATCGTTGTCCAATGCCGGCGATGCGCCGGTGTTGCTCGCCCGGCCGGAGTACCTCGACTTCCCCGGCGACGCGGTGGCCGCCGGCCGGACCCGGGTAGCGGTCGCCGGCCCGCCCGGCGCCGGCCGGGTCGTCGGGTTCGTGACCGTCATCGATGGCGATGACGGCCCGGAACTTGAAGATCTGTTCGTCGATCCGCAGTGGCGCCGCCGGGGTTTCGCGCGGCACCTGGTCCTGGATGTCGTCACGGCCCTCCAGCAGGCGGGTCGCCGGCGGCTGTGGGTCACCGGCAACCCGCACGCCCTGGGCTTCTACCTGGCAGTGGGATTCGTCGAGACGGGACGGGTCGCCACCGAGTTGGGTACCGGCCTGCGCATGTACCTCGACCTGACCCGAGGCTGACCGTCCCGGCCGGGCTATGGCGCCGGTGGTGTGCTGCTCGGGATCGGATCGGAGATCGCGACGTGGATCTGCACGGTATCGGTGGCGGTCAGGCCGCCGTCGTCGTACGCCTTGGCCTGTATCACGAAGACGAGGGCCCGGCCCACGGTCAACGGGAAGGTGTACGGCGGGGTGGTCACGGTGGCGACGAGCGTGAGCGGGCTGCCGCCGAATGGCGCGGTGTAGAACTCCACCTTCGTGATCACACCGTCGGGGTCGCTGGCGTTGGCGGACAGGAAGATGTTGCCCGGCTCGCCATAGATCGACGTGCTGTTCGGGCTCGTCAGGTGGACCACCGGCGGCAGGTCTCCGGGGCGGGTGCTGCTGGGTGGGCTGGCCGGCACGGTGCTCGGGCTGGCCGGCGCGCTCGGTCCGTGCACGGTTCCATCGCATACGACGCCATTCATGGTGAATGCCGCCGGGACCGGGTTCGCCCCGGTCCAGGATCCGTAGAAGCCAATGTCGGCGGCGCCGCCGGTGCCGAGCGAACCGTTCCAGGACGCATTCGTGGCGGTGATATGCGCGCCGGACTGCGCCCAGGTGGCGTTCCATCCCTGGGTCATCTGCTGGCCGGCGGTGAAGTCGAATCCCAGCACCCACCCGGTCACCGGCGAGCCCAGATTGGTCAGTTTCACCGCAGTGGTGAAACCGGTGGACCACTGGCTCGCGACGGCGTAGTCGACCCGGCATCCGACATCGGACGCAACGGCCGGTGTGACAGCCAGCGCGACACCGCCGGCAACGACAATGCTCACGGCGGCCAGGGCCGCCAACCGACGCTTCCCATTCATCGTGATCATCCCCTAGGCCGGCACGATGCTTGTGCTGCATTGAACGACTCAACCGCCGCGGAAGCAAGAAACACCAGCGCGCGCACCGCAACGGAGTGAAAGTTGCAGGGCACGCGGCGTCCGTCGCGGTTTCCGCGGCGTAGACCGAGACGGGCGGGAACTGCTCCGGGTAGGCGTCGGAGCGCAGAATCGGAAAGAGATTCCGGAAACTGGGGCCGGATTTCGGAGAACGGTTTCTGGACCGTACGACCGGGCGGCACTCGCGGTCATCCCTTGTGGCCGCGGGCGCGCTCCCGCACAGCCCCCCACACCAGTAGGGGCTGGCTCGCGGCGGGGGCATAAGATGCCGCGCATGGGGAGCGCGCCCACCACGAACCGCGCGGTGATGCACGACGTCGCCCGCCTCGCCGGCGTTTCCCACCAGACCGTCTCCCGAGTCCTCAATGGACACCCGCACGTACGGGAGACCACCCGGGAGCGGGTGATGCAGGCGGTCCGCCAGCTCAACTACCGGCCCAACGCGCTGGCCCGCGGCCTGGTCAGTAAGCGCTCGCGCAGCATCGGAGTGCTCAGCTTCGATGCCTCCCTGTACGGGCCCTCCTCCGCGCTGCTCGGCATCCAGCGCGCCGCCCAGGAGCAGCGGTACGCCGTCACCGTCGTCACGCTCTCCCAGCAGGATCCGGGCGGAGTGCAACGGGCCGCGGGGATGCTGGCCGAGCAGTCGGTGGACGGCGTCATCGTGATCGCGCCGTCCAACGCCGCGGCGCACGCGATCCAGGACCTCCCGCCCGGGCTGCCCACCGTCGCCCTGGAGGCGAGCTTCAGCAAGGACATGCCAGTGGTGGTGGTCGATCAGTTCGCCGGCGCCCGGCTCGCCACCGAGCACCTGCTCCGGCTCGGCCATCAGACCGTGTGGCACGTGGCCGGCCCGGCCGACTGGCCCGAGGCGGTGCTGCGGATCGAGGGCTGGCGGGCTGCGCTCTCGGCCGGGCGCCTGGCCGGTCCGCCGTTGCTCGCCGGCGACTGGAGTGCCCGCTCGGGTTACCAGGCCGGCCGGCAGATCGCCGCCACCCCCGGCATCACCGCGGTCTTCGTGGCCAACGACCAGATGGCGCTGGGTGTGCTGCACGCCTTGCACGAGGCGGGCATCAAGGTACCCGAGCAGGTGAGCGTGGTCGGCTTCGATGACATGCCAGAGGCCGAGTTCTTCCATCCGGCGCTGACCACGGTGCGGCAGGACTTCGACGAGGTCGGCCGCAGCGGGCTGCGTACCATGATCGAGATGCTGGACGGGTCGGCGCCGGTCGCCGCGGAGGCCAGGGTCGCCCCGTCGCTGATCGTCCGGGCCAGCACCGGCTCACCTGCCTGACCTGCTCGGGTCCCGGTGATGGCGGACTTGTTGCCTGCTCTTGACGGCAGCGAATGTGAACGTTAACAATGACGCTGTGACCCCCCTCACACACGATCCGCGACGGGCAGATCGCTATGTCGTCGGCGTCGACTACGGCACCCTCTCCGGCCGGGCCGTGGTGGTTCGGGTCCGCGACGGTGCCGAGCTGGGCAGCGCGATTTTCGAGTACCCGCACGGGGTGATCAGCGAGCGTTTGCCGGGCGATCCGGCCGGCGGGCCGGGGGACGGGCCGAGGCTGGCCCCGGACTGGGCGTTGCAGCACCCGCTCGACTGGGTGGGGGTGTTGCGTACCGCGGTGCCCGAAGCGCTGCGCGCCGCCGGTGTCCAACCGGGCGACGTGGTCGGCATCGGTACCGACTTCACCGCCTCGACCCCGTTGCCGGTACGCGCGGATGGCACCCCGCTGTGCCTGCTGGACGAGTTGGCCGGGCGCCCGCATGCGTACCCGAAACTCTGGAAGCACCACGCCGCGCAGCCGCAGGCCGACCGGATCAACGCGGTGGCCCGGGACAGCGGGCAGCCATGGCTGGCGCGCTACGGCGGGAAGCTCTCCTCCGAGTGGCAGTTCGCCAAGGCGCTGCAGGTGCTGGAGGAGGACCCGGAGATCTACGCCCGCTGCGAGCGGTGGATCGAGGCGGCGGACTGGATCGTCTGGCAGTTGACCGGGGTCGAGTCCCGCAACGTGTGTACCGCCGGGTACAAGGGCGTCTTCCAGGATGACCGGTACCCATCGGCGGAGTTCCTGGCCAAGCTCGACCCGGGCTTGGCCGGCCTGGTCACCGAGAAGGTGGAGCATCCGCTGTCCCAGCTGGGCGGCCGCGCCGGCGGGCTGACCGCGCAGGCGGCGCAGTGGACCGGGCTGAACCCCGGCACCTCGGTCTCGGTGGGCAACGTCGACGCGCATGTCACGGCGGCGGCCGTACGGGCCACCGGTTCCGGGCAGCTGGTCGCCATCATGGGTACCTCCACCTGCCTGGTGATCAACGGCGAACAGCTGCGCGAGGTACCCGGCATGTGTGGCGTTGCGCTGGGCGGGATCGTGCCCGGGCGGTGGGGGTACGAGGCGGGGCAGAGCGGGGTGGGCGACCTGTTCGCCTGGCTCGTCGACAACGCCGTACCCGCGTCCTATGTGGAGGCTGCCCGGGCGGCTGGCGAGACGGTGCACCAGTACCTGAGCCGGCTCGCCGCGCGGCAGGCGGTCGGCGAGCACGGGCTGCTCGCCCTGGACTGGCTGAACGGCAACCGGTCCATCCTGGTCGACCACCACCTCTCCGGCGTACTGGTCGGGCTGACCCTGGACACCCGCGCGGAGGACCTGTACCGGGCGCTGGTCGAGGCGACCGCGTTCGGCGCCCGCCGGATCGTGGACGCCTTCGACGACAGCGGGGTACCGGTACGGGAGTTCGTCGCGGCCGGTGGGTTGACCGCCAACCCGTTCGTCATGCAGGTCTATGCCGACGTACTGAACCGGCCGATTAGCGTCGGCCCGGAGCAGGGCTCGGCGCTCGGGTCGGCGATCCACGCCGCGGTCGCCGCGGGCGAGTACCCGGACATCCACACCGCCTCGGCCGCGATGGGTTCGGTGCGCCGGGACGCCTACCTGCCCCGCGCCGGCGAGGCGGCCGCCTACGCCGAGCTGTACCTCGAGTACCGCGCCCTGCATGACCACTTTGGACAGTACGGCGGCGATACCGGGACCGGGGTGCTGCACCGGCTCCGGGCGATCCGCAATGCCGCCAGGGTCGATGCCGCCAGGGTCGAGGCCACCGCGGTCGGGCAGGCGGCGGGAGGCGAGCATGGCTGACCTGTTGCCGGCCCGGGAACGCCTGGCTTTGCTGCACGCGGAACTGGTCCGCCATGCGCTGGTGGCCTGGACCTCCGGGAACATCTCCGAACGGGTGCCCGGCACCGACCTGGTCGTGATCAAGCCCAGTGGCATCGGCTACGACCAGCTCAGCGCCGAGGCGATGGTGGTGGTGGACCTCGACGGGTCCATTGTGGAGGGTGATCTGGCACCGTCCAGTGACACCGCCTCGCACCTGTACGTGTACCGCAACCTGCCGGCCGTCGGCGGTGTGGTACACACGCACAGCCCGTACGCCACCGCGTGGGCTGCCCGCGGCGAGGCGATCCCGTGCGTACTGACCGCGATGGCCGACGAGTTCGGCGGCGAGATCCCGATCGGCCCGTTCGCCCGGATCGGCGATGACGAGATCGGCCGCGGCATCGTGGCGACGCTACGCGGATCCCGATCGCCGGCGGTGCTGATGCGCAGCCATGGAGTCTTCGCGGTCGGGCCGGATGCCCGCTCGGCGGTGAAGGCGGCGGTGATGTGCGAGGACGCCGCCCGGACCGTACACCTGGCCCGCGCGCTCGGCCAACCCATCCCGCTGCAGCGCCCCGACATCGACGCCCTGCACCAGCGGTACCAGACGGCGTACGGCCAACCGGGAGGTGCGCGATGAGCGACATCTGGTTCCTCACCGGCAGCCAGCTGCTCTACGGCGAGCAGACCCTGCGCCAGGTCGCCGAGCAGTCCAAGCAGGTCGTCGCGATGCTGGAGGAGGGCGCAACGATCCCGGCCCGGATCGTGTGGCAGCCGGTACTCACCGACTCCGACGCGATCCGGCGCGCCTGCCTGGCGGCGACCGCGGACGAGGACTGCATCGGCGTCATCACCTGGATGCACACCTTCTCCCCGGCCAAGGCCTGGATCGCCGGGCTGCAGGCGCTGGGCAAGCCGTTGCTGCACCTGCACACCCAGGCCAACCGGTCGCTGCCGTGGCACAGCATCGACATGGACTTCATGAACCTCAACCAGGCCGCGCACGGCGACCGGGAGTTCGCCTACCTCGCCACCCGGATCGGGTTGCGCCGCGCCACCGTCGCCGGGCACGCCACCGATGGCCGGGTACACCGGCGGATCGCCGACTGGGCGCGGGCCGCGGCCGGTTGGCAGGCGGCGCACCGGCTGCGGATGGCGCGCTTCGGCGACATCATGCGCGGGGTGGCCGACACCGAGGGCGACAAGGTCGAGGCGCAGTTGCGGTTGGGCGCCAGCATCGACGCGGTACCGCTGGCCGAGCTGGTCGCCGCGGTCGATGCGGCGAGCGGTACCGCGATCGACGGCGCCGTCGCCGAGTACGAGAAGGATTACGAGGTGGCACCGGCGCTGCGGGCCGGTGGCCTGCGGCACGAATCGCTGCGCTACGCGGCGGCGATCGAGGTAGGCCTGCGGCGCCTGCTCGAGGCGGGCGGGTACACCGCGTTCACCACCAACTTCGAGGACCTGGCCGGGCTGCGCCAGCTGCCCGGCATCGCGGTACAGCGGCTGATGTCCGATGGGTACGGCTTCGGTGCCGAGGGCGACTGGAAGTCCGCACTGCTGCTGCGGGTACTGAAGGTGATGGCCGATGGCCTGCCCGGCGGTACCTCGTTCATGGAGGACTACACCTACCACTTCGGACCGGGCGAACCGAAGATTCTCGGCGCGCACATGCTGGAGATCTGTCCGTCCATTGCGGACGGTACCCCCCGGTGCGAGATCCACCCACTGACCATCGGCAACCGGGAGGATCCGGTGCGGCTGGTGTTCGATGCCGCGCCCGGCCCCGGCCTGGTTGCTGGAATGGTCGACATGGGCGACCGGCTCCGGCTGGTCGCCAACACGGTCGAGCTGGTACCGCCGGATGAGCCGTTACCCCGGCTGCCGGTGGCCCGGGCCGTGTGGCAACCCGCGCCGGACTTCGCTACCGCCACCGAGGCGTGGCTTAGCGCCGGCGGTCCACATCACACCGTCCTGTCCACTGCGGTCGGCGCTGACAGCCTCGCCGACCTCGCGCAGCTCGCCGACATCGAGCTGGTACACATCGACGCCACGACCACCGCCGCCGGGATCGCCCAGGCGTTGCGGTGGAACGCGGCCCACTACCGGATGCGGGGCCACTGAAAAGCCAGCTGCCCCACCGCCGGCGGACACCCCGACCTCGCCGCGGAAGGAACCACCAAATGAACTCTCCACCCATCAGCCGTCGCAACCTGCTGCGCACCACCGGCCTGGCCGCGCTCGGCGGCCTCGGCCTGTCCGCGTGCGGCTCGCCGTTCGCCTCCGGCGTCGCCGGTACCGGCCCCAGCGCCAACACCCTCGCCTACTGGAACCTGCTCGGTGGCGGGGACGGCGTGCGAATGGTGGCGATGCAGGACCAGTACCGCAAGCAGCACCCCGAGGTGAACCTGGAAGCGGTGACCCTTGCCTGGGGCAACCCGTACTACACCAAGGTGACCCTCTCGACCCTGGGCGACCAGCCACCGGATGTGGCGATCGCGCACCTGACCCGGGCCACCATCCTGGCCGACGCCGGTCTGCTCGAGCCGCTCGAGGGCGACCTGCTGACCAAGTACGGTCTGACCGCCGACAACTTCACCTCCACCCAGTGGGACAAGGCGCACACCAACGGCACGCTCTACGCGATCCCGCTCGACACGCACCCGTTCGTGATGTTCTACAACACCGACATCTGCCAGAAGGCGGGCCTGCTCGATTCGAGCGGCAATCTGAAGAGCCTCGACGGGCCCACCGCCCTGGTCGACGCGCTGCGCGCCGCGAAGCAGGTCACCAAGGCGTACGGCGGTGTGTTCAGCATCAACAACGACACCGCCACCCCGTGGCGCCTGTTCTCCAGCCTCTACTACCAGTTGGGCGGCGGCAGCGTCCTCGGCGACGAGGGCCGCCAGATTGTCATGAAGGACGATCTGGCCGAGCAGGCGCTCGACTACATCGCCGGCCTGACCGTCCGGGAAAAGCTGATGCCGTCCAGTGTGGACTATGGCGGCGCCACGACGATGTTCGCCAGTCAGCAGGCGGGTTTCTACTTCGAGGGTGACTGGGAGGTCTCCACCTTCATCACCGCGAAGACGCCGTTCAGCATGACCCAGTTGCCCAACGTCTTCGGCGGCCAGTACTACGTCCAGGCCGACTCGCACTCTTTCGTGCTCCCGAGGGACGCCAAGCGGGACGACAAGCGGCGCGAAGTCATCTTCGGTTTCATCCGCTCGATGCTCGATCAGAGCAAGACCTGGGCCGAGGGCGGCCACATCCCGGCCTGGAAGCCGTTCGTCGACGGCTCCGAGTACGACACCATCAAGCCACAATCCAACTACAAGGGCGTCGCCGACGCCGCGCGGTACGACGACCCCGGCTGGTATTCGGGATCCGGCTCCGACTTCGAATACATCGTGGGCTCCGCGATCGCCGCCGTCGCGGCCGGCCAGAGCAGCCCGAAGCAGGCCGTCGCCGAGATGCGTACCCGGCTGACCAAATACGCCAACACGGCCGCGCCGGTGTAGGGAGGTTCGCAATGGCAATTCAAACGATCGCGCTCGACACTCCCGTCCCGGTCCGGATCACCGACGACCGGACGCGGCGCCCCGCCGACAACCGCGCCGGCTGGGGGATGGCGGCCCCATTTGTGGTTATCTATGTGATATTCCTCATCGGGCCCACCCTGTACGGCCTGGTGATGAGCTTCTTCAACAGCAGCCTGCAGCGCAACGGTCTGGGTAGCGCCGCCGGTCTGGGCAACTACGCGGAGGCGATCACGAGCGCGGACTTCTGGTCCGCGATGTGGCACACCGTGCTGTTCACCCTCATGACGACACCGCCGCTGGTGGTGGTCGCTCTACTGCTGGCCATCTTCACCGACCGGCTGCGCCGCGGTCGCTGGTTCTACCGGCTGGTCTTCTTCGCTCCGTACGTCATCCCATCGGCCTCCGTCGCACTGGTCTTCACCTGGCTGTACACCCCCGGGATCGGGCTGTACGGCACGTGGCTGGAGGACATCGGCCTCACCGCGCCGAACTGGCTCGCCGACCCCGACTGGGCGATGGCGTCGGTCGCGCTGGCCACCGTGTGGTGGACACTCGGCTTCAACTTCGTGCTCTACCTCGCCGGGCTCCAGGAGATCCCGCGCGATCTGTACGAGGCGGCCTCGGTCGACGGGGCGAGCCAGTTCACCCAGCTTCGCCGGATCACCCTGCCGCTGCTGCGCCGTACCACCGTGCTCATCGTGGCGCTGCAGATCATCGCTTCATTGAAGATCTTCGACCAGGTGTATCTGATGACGGCCGGCGGCCCGAACTTCGCCACCCGGGTATCGCTGATGTACGTCTACGACTACGGGTTCACCGACTTCCGCACCGGATACGCCGCCGCGGCGTCGATGCTCTACATGCTCCTCATCCTCGCCGCCTCGCTGGGGTGGTTCATCCTCAGCCGGCGCCAGCGCAGGGAGGCATAACCATGACCGCTACCACAGTCAGCCAGCGGGTCCCGGCCCGACAGGCCACCACCCGCGGCCGCCGCCAGGTCGACTGGCGGACCCGGTACTTCAACTGGTTCTGCGTCTCGGTGTTGCTTGTCTTCGCCGCAATCTGGGTCATCCCCCTGATCTGGGCGGCCGACACGTCGCTGAAGCCGGACGGCGAGATCGCGGTGAACCCGACGACCTGGTGGAGTTCACACTTTACCTTCGCCGCCTACCGGACCGTCCTCGGTGTGGGCAACATCCAGACCTGGTACCTCAACAGCTTCGTGATCTCGTTGCTCGCCGCGACGCTGTCCATCATCGTCTGCTCGATGGCCGGTTTCGCGCTGGCCCGCACCCGGTTCCGTTGGCAGCGGGCGCTCTTCGCGCTGACCGCCGTCGGGCTGCTGATCCCGTCACAGGTGCTGATCGTGCCGCTGTTCAAGGAGTTCAACGCGGTACACCTGCTCAACACCTACTGGGTGCAGGTGCTGCCGGCGATCGTCACACCGCCGATCGCGGTCTTCATCTTCTACACGTTCTTCAACGGGATACCGAATGAGCTCGCCGAGTCCGCACACATGGACGGGGCCGGCTGGTTCCATATCTACCGCAAGATCTACATGCCGCTGACCCGGCCGGCGATCTCGGCGGTCTTCATCTTCACCTTCGTCTGGAAGTGGAACGACTTCCTCTGGCCACTGCTCACCATGACCAACCCGCGCACCATGACGCTGCCGGTTGGCCTGTCCCAGGTCTCCTCCGACTACGGCATCCAGTACGCGGAGATCATGGCCTCGGCCGTGCTCGGCGCGCTGCCACTGCTGGTGGTCTTCCTGCTCTTCCAGCGGCGCATCGTCGAAGGCGTCTCAACCACCGGCCTGAAGTAAAGGAGAACTCGTGCCCGAGGCACGCATCACGATCGACCCGGCCTTCCAGATCGGCGAGGTCGACCCGCGGCTGTTCGGTTCGTTCGTCGAACACCTGGGCCGGTGTGTCTACACCGGAATCTACGAACCCGACCACCCGACGGCCGACAAGTCCGGCTTCCGCGGCGACGTCGCGGCGCTCGTCGCGGAGCTGGACACGCCGATCATCCGGTACCCGGGCGGCAACTTTGTCTCTGGGTACCGGTGGGAGGACGGGGTCGGGTCGCGCGACCAACGCCCGCAGCGGCTCGACCTGGCCTGGAAGTCACTGGAGTCCAACCAGGTCGGTACCGACGACTTCTGCGGCTGGGCCCGGGGTGTCGGCAGCGAGCCGATGCTGGCGGTCAACCTCGGCACCCGCGGTGTCGAGGCGGCCGCTTCGTTGGTGGAGTACTGCAACCACCCGTTCGGTACGTACTGGTCGGATCTGCGCCGGCGCAACGGAGCGGCCGACCCGCACGGCGTCCGGGTGTGGTGCCTGGGCAACGAGATGGACGGCCCGTGGCAGATCGGGCACAAGACCGCCGACGAGTACGGCCGCCTCGCGACCGAGGCGGCCAAGGCGATGCGGCTGGTCGATCCGTCCATCGAGCTGGTCGCCTGCGGCTCCTCCGGCCCGCAGATGTCGACCTTCGGCGACTGGGAAGCGACGGTTCTGCAGCACTGTTACGACCAGGTCGACTACGTCTCGGTGCACTCGTACTACGAGGAGCGCGACGGCGACCGGGGTAGCTTCCTGGCCTGCGCGACCCAGATGGACCGGTTCATCGAGGCCGTCGTATCCACAGTGGACTTCGTCCGGGCCAAGGGGCGGTACCCGAAGCGGGTGGACCTCTCCTTCGACGAGTGGAACGTGTGGTACCACTCCCGGGAGCCCGAGCGGGACCGGTGGGACCGCGCACCGCGGCTGCTGGAGAACAGCTACAGCGTGGTGGACGCGGTCGTGGTGGGCAACCTGATGATCAGCCTGCTGCGCCACGCCGACCGGGTACGGATCGGTTGCATCGCCCAGCTGGTGAACGTGATCGCCCCGATCCTGACCGAGCCCGGTGGCCCGGCCTGGCGGCAGACTTCGTTCTACCCGTTCGCCTTGACCAGCCGCCACGGCCGGGGCACCGCGCTGCGGATCGTCCAGGACGGGCCAAGCTACGAGACGGCCGACTTCGGGCGGGTCCCGGTGGTGGATGCCGCCGCGGTCGCCGGCGGCGGCGGGGAAGTCACCATCTTCGCCGTCAACCGGGACCAGCACAGCACGGTGCCGCTCGACGTCGACCTGCGCGGGTACCCCGCGCTGCGGGTCGCCGGACACACCAGTCTCGGCGGCACCGATCCGGAGGCGACCAACACGCTGTCGGCTCAGCAGAGGGTCGTGCCCCGCGGCCACGATCCGATCGCGGTCTCCGATGGCCATCTGCGCACCGAGCTTCCCCCGCTGTCCTGGAACATGCTGCGGGTGCGGGCTTCCTGATGCGCGAGGCGAGGCTGCACGGAGTGCGGGACCTGCGGGTCAAGGATGCCGACCCGCCGGTACCCGGTCCCGGTGAGAGCCTCATCCAGGTGACCGCGGTCGGAATCTGCGGCTCGGATCTGCACTGGTTCGCCGAGGGCGGGATCGGCGGTACGACCGTCACCCGCCCGGTGGTCCCTGGGCACGAGTTCGGTGGCATCGTCCAGAGTGGACCGCTGGCCGGCAGGGCGGTCGCGGTCGACCCGGCGATCAGCTGCGGTACCTGCGCCCGTTGCCACGAAGGCAACTCCAACCTGTGCCCGGAGGTGGTCTTCGCCGGCCACGGTACCTGCGACGGTGCATTGCGCGAGTACCTGACCTGGCCGGACCGGCTGCTGCATCCGGTACCGGACGCGTTGGCCGGTACCGGCGCCGCGCTGCTGGAGCCCCTCGGTGTCGCCATCCACGCGTTCGACCTCGGGCACGTGCGGCTCGGCGCTTCGGTGGCGATCGTCGGGTGTGGACCGATCGGCCTGCTGCTGATGCAGGTCGCCCGCGCCGGTGGTGCCGGCCCGGTGGTCGCCGTGGAGCCGCTGACACACCGGCGTACCCTCGCCGCCAGCTACGCGCTGGGTCCCGCCGTGGCACCCACGGACGACCTGGCCGGTACCCTCGCCAGCGCGGGCGTACCCGATGGCGTGGATGTGGTCTTCGAGGCGGCCGGTACCGACGCCGCGGTCGCCGCCGCTACCGAACTGGTCCGCCCTGGCGGCCGGGTGGTGCTGGCCGGTATCCCTGACACCGACGCCACCGCGCTGCCCGCGTCCACGGCCCGCCGCAAGGGGTTGACCATCGCGATGGTACGGCGGATGCGCGAGGTCTATCCGCGGGCCATCCGGCTGGCCAGCGAAGGCGCGGTGGATCTGGACCGGCTGGTCACCGACCGGTTCCCGCTGGATGACGCACCGGCCGCATTCGCCACCGCGGTGGCTCGTACCGGCATCAAGACGGTCATCACGCCGGCTTCGACCCGCGGCTGACAACCCGGCCCTCCACTATGGAGGGTCGCGGCGGGAGTGTAGTGCCGCACCGGCGAAGCCGACCAGCGCGGCGAGGGTGAGCCCGAGGCTGGCCCAGAAGCCACTACCGATGTGGATGTAGTCGCTGAGCTTGTGGCCGGGCGGCAACGGTTGGTTCAGCTGGCCGACCCGGTCGAGCACGGCCGACCGGGCCAGCGCCTCACCGATGGCCAGGCACACAGCTGCGGCCGCGGCGATCGCGGCGAGTTCGCGGTGGCGGGTACGCCGCCGGCGGG
>JAFMQQ010000849.1 GCA_017354595.1 Micromonosporaceae bacterium | reverse complement strand
CCCCCCGGCCGGGAAGACCTCGGCGACCCGGTCGGCGATCTCGGCCACCCGCAGCCGTACCTCGGCCGGCGCACCCCCATCGCGGCGGCGAACCTCCCGGGACGGCATGCCCGGACCGGGATGCCACTGCGCCACCGGATCCAGGCCGAACAGTCCCGCCCAGCGCCGGGCGAATTCGACCGCGACCGCGTCGACCGGGCGCGGCCCGCTGCCCCAGAACGCGGCCTGGGCAAGCAGCCACAGATCGGCCAGGGCGACCGGCTGCGCGTCGGCGAGCAGCTCGTCGTAGAGCTGGCGCAGCGCGGCGGTGTACGCCTCGCGCAGCGCGGTGGACAGCCACCGGGCAGCCTGTAGCAGCACCCCCAGCGGGGCGGAGATCTCCTCTAGTAGCGGTGCCCCGAACACCACCTCGAGGTCGCGGCTGCTGTCCAGGTAGCAGAGGGTACGGCCGGCGTACATCTGCCCGTCCCGATGGCGCGGTGGCTGGCCGGTCAGCCCGGTGAAGACTTCGTCCATTGTGGAGAGTGCGACCCGCAGCCGGTCCGGATCGCCGGTGGCGGCGGCGACCGCGTCCCGCGCCGCGCACAGCCGCTCCAGCCCGGCCCGGGCGCCGGCCTGTGCGGTCGGGTCACCGATCGCGGCGATCCGCTCCCGCAGCACCTGCTCAGCGGTGGGGTTGACCGGCAGCGCCGCGTCCCAGGTGATGACGCCCCGCTCGACCAGCCGGTCCAGTAGCAGGTACCCGTCCTCCGGGCGGCGTACCCCGGCCGCCGGGTCGGCTACCACCTCGGCCGCCGGGCGGCGCCCGTCGCACCCGGCCAGCAGCGCCGCCTCGACCGGGGTCAGCGGCAGCGGTGGCCTACCCGGGCGCAACACCTGATGCCCAGCCAGCCGCAGGTGCGGCCAGCGTACCGGCGGCCACCAGCGGCGTACCGCCAGGTCGCGGGCGAGTACGGTGCCGTACGCCTGCAGCGCCCAGGACTCCAGCACCACCCAGCGGCGCCGGGTCAGCCCCGGCCCCGGGCTGGCGACCACGGCCGCGGGCTGTGTCGGGTCGAGCCGGACCCAGCAGATCGGGCCGTAGAAGCCGACCGTCTCGTTCTTGCCGCAGTACCGCTGCCAGTACCGCAGCACGGCCCGTTCCCGCTGCGCGCGCCGGCTGGTCCGGGGCACCTCGGCGCCCTCGCGGACCAGATGGTCCAGGGTGGCCAGCATGTTCGGGTTCTGCCAGGTGACCGCCTCGCGGAACAGCGGTTCGCCGGCCAGCTCGGTGATCCTGCGCGCACCGTGCCGGACCGCCTCGGCGAACTGTTTCTCGAACAGCTCCGCGCTCCGGCCGGTGCGCAGCAGGTTGTCGGCGGCGGCCGCGGCACCGGGCGCGGCGAGTTCGGTCAGGCCGCCGGCCGGGAAGCCGGTACCGCGCAGGATCGCATCGCGCCATACCGACCAGCCGGTGGTACCGAGCGGGAACCGGTGCGCGGTGCTCATCGGCGGCGCGCCCGATCTGGCGGGTCGATCCAGTACCGGCGGCGCTGGAACGGGTAGCCGGGCAGCGGTACCCGCCGGCCCGCCGGCGCCAGCGCGGCCCAGTCCAGGTCCTCGCCGCCGACCCAGGCGACCGCGCGGTCCAGCAACGGTCCCGGCGTACCGGCGACGGCCGACCCGGTCTGCAGCAGGTGGTCCAGCGCATCGAGGATGCCGGCCAGGTCTGTGCCGGCGACCGCCGCGCGCTGGGTGAAGTGACGGCGGCCGAGCGCCAGCGTGTACCCGACATCCTCGAGCTCGGCCGCGGGCAGCGCCGCCCGCAGCCGTACCAGCGCCGCCCGCAGTGCCTGCGGGGTGCGCGCGGAGACCGGCAGCAGGTGGCCGCCGGATTGTCCCGGCCGCTGGTGCGCTACCCGCGCGCGGCTTGAACCTGCGACGGTCCCGGCCGGTGGCGCCTGTTCCACCAGGACATGGGCGTTGGTACCGCCGACTCCGAACGAGCTGACCCCGGCCAGGCGCCTGGCATCCGGCCACTGGCGGGGCTTGGTCGGCACCTGGAACGGGCCGCCGGC
>JAFMQQ010000848.1 GCA_017354595.1 Micromonosporaceae bacterium | reverse complement strand
TACCTCGGCACGATGGACGGCGTGCTGGCGATCGCACCCGGCTGACCTGGCGCAGATCTTGGACGATTCTCCTTGCTATAGCGAGGAGAATCGTCCAAGATCTCCAACGCGGCCGCTGAGCTCAGGGCAACTGGTACGCCCCGTCGACCCGGCGCGGAAGGCGCAGCGGGTTCTCCTCCCGCAGTTCCGGCGGGAGCAGCCCGGGCGGGGTGTCCTGGTAGGTCACCGGGCGCAGGAAGCGGTGGATCGCGGCGGTACCGACCGAGGTGTGCGAGGCGAAGGTCGAGGACGGGTACGGTCCGCCGTGCTGCATCGCCCAGGTGACCGCGACACCGGTCGGGTACCCGTTCCAGACCAGCCGCCCGGCCCGTTCCCGCAGCACCGCGGCTGCCCGCGCGGCGACCGATACCGGGCCGTCCTCATCGGTTCCAGAGTGGATGGTCGCGGTGAGGGTACCCGGTGCCCGGGCCAGCGCGGCGACCAGTTCGTCCACAGTGGAGTACTCGACCAGGACCACCAGGGGCCCGAAGCACTCCTCGTAGAACAGGTCGGTCAGCTCCGCCGCCGGCAGCGACAGCACATGCGGCCCGACCAGCTCACCGGGTACCGACGCCAGCGGTGCCCGTACCCCCGGATGGTTGACCCGCTCGGCCAGACCGGCGGCGTAACCTTCCCGGATGCTCGGCGTGAGCATGGCGCCGGCCGTGACCGGCGCCGCGGCCTCGACCAGCGCGGCGGTCAGCCGCTGCCCGTCCGGCCCGGCCGGGATGAAAGCGAGGCCGGGCTTGGTGCAGAACTGGCCGAGGCCCATGGTGAACGAGCCGGCCAGCCCGGCGGCGATCCGTTCCGCCCGCTGCGCCGCGGCGGCCGGGGTGACCACCAGCGGGTTGATGCTGCCCAGCTCGCCGTAGAACGGGATCGGCTCCGGCCGGGCGCAGGCCAGGTCGTAGAGCGCGCGGCCACCGGCGAGCGATCCGGTGAAGCCGACCGCCTTCATCAGTGGATGGTTGACCAGGTCCCGGCCGGCCTGCCGGCCATGGACGACCGTGAGTACCTCGGCCGGCAGCCCGGCGGCGACCGCGGCGCGGCGGACCGCGGCGGCGGTCAGCTCGGAGGTCTGCGGGTGGCCGGAGTGCGCCTTGACCACCACCGGGCAGCCGGCGGCCAGCGCGCTGGCGGTATCGCCACCGGCGACGCTGAACGCGAGCGGGAAGTTGCTCGCCGAGAAGACACCGACCGGGCCGATCGGCAGCATCATCCGGCGCAGGTCGGGGCGCGGCGCCGGGATGGCATCCGGGTCGGGGTGGTCGATGGTGATGTCGAGGAAGGCGCCGTCCTCCAGCACCTCGGCGAAGAGCCTCAGCTGGTACGCGGTGCGCGCCAGTTCGCTGTGCACCCGGGCCGGGCCGAGCGCAGTCTCCCGGTCTGCGGCCGCGGTGATCGGCTCCTGGTCCTGTGTGATGGCGTCGGAGATGGCCCGCAGCAGCCGGGCCCGGCCGGGGATTCCGGCCGCGGACAGCGCCGGTGCGGTGCTGGCGGCGGCCCGCACCACGGCGTCCACCCGCCCGGTGTCGGCCGGCGCGGCCTCAAGCTCCAGGACGGCTCCGGTCCGGGCGTCCACACTCGACACTCGTGCTGTCATCGTGCCTCCTTGCTCAGGGTGCGAATTGCGGCCAGGTCGGCGGCGCAGGCCAGACCGGCGTGGTACAGCCTGATCCCGGTGGCGCCGGCGGCGCGTGCTGCGCCGGCCTGCGCAGTCAGGGTCTCTGGCCGGCCGCCCAGACCGGCGACCGCGAGCAGGCTGGCGGCGATGTCCGTTCCGCCGGCCTCGCTGGTGCGGCGCAGCAGATCGGTGCCCTGCCAGCAGTTGATCACGAGAAAGTCCACAAGGGAGCCGGCGACCTTCGGGTCGACGCCGGTATTCGAGCCGGCCTCCCGCGGGTCCGGGTGGGCGTGCAACCCGATGGTCAGCCCCGGCGCCGCGGCGCGCACGGCCGCCACCACCGCGGCCCGGTACCGGTCGGCGATCGCCCGCCGCACCGCCTCCGCCTCGTCGAGG
>JAFMQQ010000210.1 GCA_017354595.1 Micromonosporaceae bacterium | reverse complement strand
GTGCACCAGTTCGACAAGGTGGAGATGTTCTCCTACTGCCGGCCGGAGCAGGCGGCCGCCGAGCACGAGCGGCTGCTCGGCTGGCAGGAGGAGATGCTGGCGAAGGTCGAGGTGCCGTACCGGGTGATCGACGTGGCCGCCGGCGACCTGGGTACCAGCGCCGCGCGCAAGTACGACTGCGAGGCGTGGGTACCGTCGCAGGGCCGGTACCGCGAGCTGACCAGCACCTCCAACTGCACCACCTTCCAGGCGCGCCGGCTGGCCATCCGGTACCGGGACGAGGACGGCAAGCCGCAGGTGGCCGCGACGCTGAACGGCACGCTCGCCACCACCCGGTGGATCATCGCGATCCTGGAGAACCACCAGCAGCCCGACGGGAAGGTACGGGTACCCGCCGCGCTCCAGCCGTACCTGGGCGGGCGGGACGTGCTGGGCTAGAAGCCCGCGCCGGTGACCACGCCGGCGGCGATCGCCGCCCGGTGCCAGCCGGCCAGCCGCTCCGGCAGCTCCGGTGGCTCCGGCCGGCCCGGTAGCTCCGGCCGGCCCGGTGGTCCACTTAGGACGATCTGTATCACCCGGCCGGCCAGGCGCGCCTGGGTGGCGAGCGCGATCCGGTATCCGTGCCGGCGCAGCCTGCCCGGCGCGTCCAGCTCCAGGTCGGCGAGCAGGCAGAGCCGGCCGGCCGGAGTGAGCAGTCCGGGCAGCCGGCGCCAGAACGGGTCGAGGGAGCCACCCAGCAGCCCGCCCGCCTGCACCGCGACGCTCCAGGGTGGGTTGGTCAGCACGGCATCGAGTCCGCCGGTATCGAACCGGCCGGCGTCCTGCTGCCGCAGCGGTATGTCGACCCCGGCCCGCTCGCAGTTGCGCGCCGCGTTGGCCAGGCGTACCGGATCGATGTCGCTTCCGGTCACCTGACTGTCCGGATAGGAGAGTGCGGTCTCGATGGCGACCGTACCGTCGCCGCAGAACGGGTCGGCGACCGTGGCACCGGGGGCGGGATCGGCCAGCCGGGCCAGCGCCGCGGCGACCGGTGGGTGCAGGGTACCGGTCCCGGTGTCCACTTTGTACGGTCGCCGGTGCAGCGGGCGGTCGGCCAGCCGTAGCGCCACGCTCGCCCCGCCGCCCCGGACGAACACCCGCACGGTCAGCTCCGGCTGGCCCGCCGGCCGGCCGTCGGCGGTACGGGGCAGGTACTCGCCGCCGAGCACCGGTACCAGGGCGGCGCCGACCGCGTTCTCGACCGCGAACCGGTTGTAGTTGTGCCGCCCCGTAAGGCTCGCCACCACATCGAACCGCGGCCCGGCCGGCGACGCGCGGAGCGGGGTTACCGCCCGAAGCCGGCTCAGGTGATCGAGGGCGCCGGCCCAGTCCAGGCGGGCAATCCGGCGCGCGGCATCCGGCGGCGCGGTACGGGCCGGGCCGACCTCCGGGACGGTACCCACGACCAGGAACGCGTCGTCGACGGTACGCAGGCCAAGCACCTCCGTGCCCGGTTCCGGCAGGCGGAAACCGACCTCGCGTGCGGCGAGTGTCACCGCCTCCGCGGCCGGCAGCCGGGCCGCCACCTCGTCGGCTACGACCCATTCCAGGCCGCGTACCGACCGGACCAGGATCTCGGCGCTCACCGTCTCCTCGCTGGGTACTCGCCTGACTGCCGTGTGTTCATAACCGGGCGCGGGTAGCCTAACTGGCCCACGCCTTTACTGGAGGCCGACGAATGATCACCCGTCCCGGGTTGCCGAAGCTGGTCGCCACCGACCTGGACGGCACCGTGGTGCGCTCCGACGACACCGTCAGCGGGTACACGCACCAGGTGCTGGAGCGGATCCGGGCAACCGGCATCCCGGTGGTCGGTGTGACCGGCCGCGGGCCCCGGCTGCTGCACCTGACCCGGCGGGACCTGCCCGAGGCGGAGTACCTGGTGATGGCGCAGGGCGGCACCGTGCTGGACCTGACCGGCCCGGAGCCGGTGCGGATGCGGACCGAGACCGTACCCGGGCAGGTGGTGACGAGCCTGCTGGAGGCGCTCGAGGCGGTGGTCGGTCCGCTGTCGATGATGGTCGAGGCGCTGGACGCGCCGGACGCGCCGCTGTGGGGGGACCCGGACGCCGCCTGGCGGTACCCGGACGCGGTGGAGCGCCGTACCCGGGTGGACGCGCTGGCCGGCCCGGTGCTGAAGGTCTTCGCCTGCTCGGCGCGGTACACCGCGGACGAGTTGCTCGCGGTGGCCCGGCGGCTGGTACCGGCGCGTGAGGCGGAGGTGACCCAGGCCGGGCTCGGGTACATCGAGATCTGCCCGCCCGGGGTGACCAAGGCGGCCGGTCTGGCGCTGGTCGCCGGCACGCTCGGCGTCGACCCGGCGGAGGTGCTCGTCTTCGGCGACATGCCCAACGATCTGTCGATGTTCGCGTGGGCCGGCTTCGGCCGGGTGGCGGTCGCCAACGCGCATCCGGACGTGCTCGCGGTCGCGGACGAGATCACGCTCAGCAATGACGAGGACGGGGTCGCCGCCTACCTGGAGCGCCTGCTCGACCGTCGTCCATAACCGGCGCACAGTCGCGGTTCCCCTCCCCGGCCTCTTGCCGGTATACATGGGCGTGAGTCTCCACCGTGGTCGCCCCGGTCCTGCGCCCGGGCAGTTGACAGGAGAACCCGCGATGACCAGAGGTAGGAAGTGTCTGCTGGTCGCCGCCGCGCTCGCGGTCGGCATCACCGGGACGGTGGCCGTCGGTGTACCGGGCTGGACGCCAGCGGCCAGCGCGGCGACCGCGTCGTCGACGTTCCCGCTGGCCGACCCGGACACGTTGCTCGCCAAGGACGGCAGCTACGTCACCTACGGCACAACGGTCGGGGCCGGTGTGGGCAGCCGCTGCGGCGGTACCGGCAAGCTCTACGTGCCCTACCTCAACCACGGGTCGGGCGACACGGTCGGCATGTCCAACTGTGCCGCCGGTGACGCGCTGCCAAGCGGCCCCGGCTCCTGGGCGGAGCCGGGCGGCGCGGTCTGGGCGCCGGGGGTCGCGCTGTTCAACGGAAACTTCTACATGTACTACGCGGCGACGAAGAAGGGCACCGGCCAGAAGTGCATCGGCCTGGCCACCTCCGGCGGTGCGAAGAGCCCGTTCACCAACAAGGGCGAGTGGGCCTGCCCGGGTGGCGGCCGGTGGGCGCTGGACCCGAATCCGTTTGTCGCCGGCGGCAAGCTGTACGTGGCCTACCGGGACGATGCGATCACCTCGGGCGCGGAGACCGGCATCTCCATCGTGCGGGTCGCGGCGACCGGCTTCGCCGACTGGGCCACCCGCCGGGACGCGTTGAAGAGTACCGACATCGGGTGGGACTCCATTCGCATCTCTGGTACCACCCACGTGGTGGAGAACCCATCGGTCTTCCGGGCCAGCGGCGACGGTCACTACTACCTGACCTACTCCGGGAACAACTGGGACAGCCCGCGCTACTCGACCGGCCTCGCCGACTGCGGCACCAGCCCGATCCCGCCGTCGCGCTGCAAGCCGTTGAAGGATGGTGTCAACCAACCCTATTTCGGCTATACCGGCTCGGCGGGCCTCAGCCCGTTCCGTGGCCTGCCCGGCAACAACCAGGGCCCGGGTGCGATGGATGTGTTCTTCACCGCCGGCAACCGCCGGTGCGTGGTCTGGGCGTGGTGGGACCCGGGCACCGGCCGCCGGTACCCGAGGATCGGCCAGCTGAAGCGTGACTCCGGCGGCTTCTACGTCCAGTAGGCCGGCCTGCGACCGCGGCTAGAGCCAGCCGTTGGTACGGGCCACCTGTACCGCCTCGATCCGGTTGCGGGAGTGCGTCTTCCCGATCGCCGATGAGAGGTAGTTGCGCACCGTGCTCTCGGACAGGTGCAGCCGGCCCGCGATATCGGCGACGGTGGAGCCGTCGACCGCTGCCCGCAGCACGTCGCGTTCCCGGTCGGTCAGCGGGTTCGGGCCGGCCGACAGCGCCGCGGCCGCCAGCGCCGGATCGACCACCCGCTCCCCGGCCAGCACCCGGCGTACCGCCCCGGCCAGCTCCTCAACCGGCGCGTCCTTGACCAGGAACCCGCTCGCCCCGGCCTCCATCGCCCGGCGCAGGTACCCGGGCCGGCCGAAGGTGGTCAGGATCAGGATCCGGCAGGTGGGTACCGCCGCCCGCAGCGCCTGGGTCGCGTCCAGCCCGGATGCGCCGGGCATCTCGATGTCGAGCAGGGCGACATCCGGCGCGGTCGCCTTCGCGGCGGGTACCACCTCGGTGCCGGTGGCAACCTGGGCGACCACCTCGATATCCGGCTCCAGGTCGAGCAGCCGGGCCAGGGCGCTGCGCATCATGCCCTGGTCCTCGGCGAGCAGTACCCGGATCACGCGGCCGCCGGCTGGCTGGCTCCCGCCGTGCCGACCGGATCGGTGCCGGCCGGCAAGGTTACGGTGAGCCGGAAGCCGGCCTCGGCCACCGGTCCGGCCCGCAGCGTGCCACCGACGGTGGCCAGCCGTTCGGTCAGCCCGCGCAGTCCCTGGCCCGGCTCGCCCCGACCCGGATCACCCTGACCCGGCTCGCCCTGACCCGGATCACTGGCCGCACCCCCCGCCCCGTCGTTCCAGATCTCCAGGGTGGTCTCCCGATCGGTGTGGCGTACCACGATCCGGCAGTCGCGCGCCCGGCTGTGCCGGATCACGTTGGTCACCCCCTCGCGTACCGCCCAGCCGAACAGCGAGTCCGCCCCGGCCGGCAACGGAGTCCCCGACTGTTCGATGTGGACACTGACACCCGCACCGGCCAGGGCGGTACGGGCACCATCCAGCTCGGTCGTGAAGGCGTGCGACCGGTACCCGGTCACCGCCTCCCGTACCTCCGCCAGCGCCCGCCGCCCGATCGCCTCGATGTCGCCGGCCTCGCTCGCGGCGGTGGCCGGGTCCCGCTCCGCGAGGCGCCGTACCACCTCCGCCTTCACCACGATCAGCGAGAGCGTGTGCCCGAGCAGGTCGTGCAGGTCGCGGGCGAACCGCAGCCGCTCCTGTGCCACGGCCGCGGTGGCCAGCTCCGCCCGGGTCGCCCGCAGCTGGTCGATGTACCCGCTCATCCGCCGGACCGAGAAGATCAGCGCGCAGGCCAGCAAGGTGCTGAAGGCGCTGGCGCCGACATCGCCGGGCTTCAGGTGGTGCGCCAGGCCGATGCCGACCAGGGCAGCGATGGTACCGGTACCCCACCCGGTCGCGGCCGGCCCGGGCAGTGTGGCGGCACCGCACACGCCGACGTAGAGCATGACCGACAGCCAGCCGTCCGGCCCGCCCGCGTACCAGGCGGTCAGGGCCGTACCGAGCGCGCCGGCCAGGACCACCAGTGCCAGCGGCCACGGCCTGGCCGGGCGCGGGGCATTGCTGAACGCCCGGTAGATCACGGCCACGTAGAGCACCACGAAGAGCACAAGTCCTGCGCCTGCGGGCGCCTGCGGGTGTACCTGTCGGCTGAGCACGGCCGATGCCGGGGAGAGCAGCGGCGCGGCCCAGACCACGATCCACAGGACGATGCCGATCCGGCGCCCGACCTGCTCCGGGATGCGCTTCACATCAACCACCGTAGGCCGCGGTCAGCGGGTCGCGGCCCAGCGGCGGTACGAGACCGCGGCGAGCACCCCGAACAGCGCGGTCCAGCCGGCCAGGATGGCCATGCCGGTACCGGTCGGCGGGTGGCCGGCCGCGGCCGACCAGCCCAGCTCCGCGTACCGGTTGCTGGGCAGCAGGTGAGCCAGCGCGCGCAGCCCGCGCGGGAAGACGCTCACCGGCACCAACAGTCCACCGAGGACAGACAGGCTGAAGAAGGTGAGGAAGCTCGCCGGCTGCGCCAGGTTGGGTGGCAGCGCGTACCCGATGGCCAGACCGAGCAGCGCGAACGGGATGCTGCCCAGCCACATCAGCAACACGATGCCGACCCAGTGTGAGAGCGGGAGGCTGACGTGGTGCTCGATCCGGCCGCAGACGCCCACCGCCACCACCGACGGGATGGAGCAGAGCGTGGCGACCAGCGCCTTCACCGCGACCACCTGTGCCGGACGCAGCGGGGTCAGCCGCAGCTGGCGCAGCCAACCGAGGGTCCGCTCC
>JAFMQQ010000847.1 GCA_017354595.1 Micromonosporaceae bacterium | reverse complement strand
CTTGGCCGGCGCCCCTTCCGGGTGTCCGCGTAGAGCGTGAACTGGCTGACCACCAGTAGCGGTACGCCGGTGTCGGCCGCGGACCGGTCGTCGTCGAGGATCCGCAGTTCGTGTACCTTGCGGGCGAGCGCGCCGGCGACCTGTTCGGTGTCGGAGTGGGTGACGCCGAGCAGCACCAGCAACCCTTCCCCGATCTCGCCGACCCGGGCACCGTCCACAGTGACGCTTGCCCGGCTCACCGTCTGCACAACGGCCCTCACGGAGCCGCCGCAATGAACCCGCGCTCCACCAGGTGGGCGACGGACGGCACGGCCGCGTCCGCAAGTTCTTCCTCGGGTACGCCGTGTGCAGCGGCGAGTACGGCGAGTTGCCCGGCGAGCGGGACGCTGCCGTCGCACCCGCTGACCAACTCCAGGACGAGCGGATCGACCGGCTCGTTCCACCGGAGACCGCCGGAGAGCTGGAGCCGTTGCTGCTGTACCAGCCAGCCATCCGGTCCGTGTGTCGCCTCCTGGTGCAGCAGCAACCCGGGCGCCGTACGGTAGCGCTGCGAAAGCAGGTCGGTACGGTGCGCGCGCAGCCAGTCCTGCCGCTCGAACCAGAGCGCGATCTGGTCGCCGAGCCGGTCGGTGGGCTGGCGCAGTTCCTCGACCCGCAGCACCGGGTCGGCGACCTCGCTCCGGCGCAGGCACACCAGCCCGAACCCGACCGCCTCCACCTTCTGCGCGTCGAACCAGTCCAGCCATGCTTCGCGCCGGGATGTGTCGCGTGTGGACGGTCGCTGACCGGTACCGGTACCGGCGCCGGCCGGCTGCTCACCAACGTCGGCGAGCCAGAGGTCCACATAGGACTGTGGGTCGGATACCTCGCGCTGGATCGCCCAGGCGCAAAGGCCGCTACCGGCGAACCAGGCCGCCACCCGCTCCTGCCACGGCTGGCCGGCGACGTGCAACCAGTTGGCGAGGTACTGCATCGTGCCGCCCTCGGCGAGCAGGCCCGGTGCGGCCGCGGCGAGCTCGGCACCCACCCGGTCCCCGGCACGCCCCGAGTCGCGGTAGGTGAACGCGGCCGGGCCGGGCGGACCGGCCACGAACGGCGGGTTGCTCACCACCAGGTCGTACCGGCGCCCGGCGACCGGCTGGGCGAAGTCGCCCTGCACCAGTTCCCACTCCTGGCCGGCCAGGGCCGCCGCGGTCGCGGCGAAGCGCAGCGCCCGGCGGGACAGGTCGGTCGCGGTCACCCGGGTGGCGTGCGTGGCCAGGTGCAGCGCCTGCACGCCGCAGCCGGTACCGAGGTCGAGCGCGCTGCGCACCGGTGCCCGTACGGTCGCGTTGACCAGTGTGGCGGAGGCGCCTCCCACGCCCAGCACGTGGTCGGCGCGTACCGGTCCGGGCGCGGCCGGCGGCCGGTCGGCGAGGATCCACCAGCCATCCCCGTACGGTTCCAGGTCGAGCCCGGCGCGGATGCCGCCGCCAGGCGCGGGGACCACCAGGCCGGCCGCCTGCGCCGCCGCCAGGGGCAGCGGGTGCAGCGCCCGCGCCACCGCGGTCGCCGGCTGGTTCTGCTCGCCGATGAACAGGCGGATCAGGGTTGCCAGCGGGTCGTCCGTACCCGCCGCACGCAGGGCCGGGCGCAGATCCCGCCGGCGCGCTGCTGCGACCGCCGCCTCGCCGATCCGGCCCGCGACGCCGGTCCTGGTGTACTGCGCGCCGCGCAGCGCATCGCGTAGCCGGGCGATCCCATCGGCGTCCAGCAGGGCGTCTGTCACGCCGCCATCATTGCAGCCGCCCGGCGAAGGCCAGGATCAGCGTCTGTACGGCCTGCCGCGGGTCGCGGGCAACGAAGGTACGCCCGCCGGTCGCCCCGGTGATCTGCTGCAGCGCGGCGACATCCGCGTCCGGCCCCACCGCGATCGCGATCACCTGTACCGGCCTGGTCGCCTGCTGCTCGTGGGTCAATCGGGACAGCAGCCCGGGCAGCGTCAGACCACCGGCGACCTGGTTCGCGCCGTCCGTGACGACCAGTACCGCGTTGGTCCCGCCCGGCCGCCACACCCGTTGCAG
>JAFMQQ010000846.1 GCA_017354595.1 Micromonosporaceae bacterium | reverse complement strand
GCCACCAGACCGGTACCCGCCACGCCGGCCAGCGCCGGCCGGCCCGCCCGGCGGGCCACCAGAACCAGCAGTACCGTACCCAGCAGCAGCATGCCAAGCGAGTTGCCGGCGGTCACGGCGGGCACCCGGTACCGCGCCGGCAGCAGCAGGGCCAGCAGTACCGCCGCCAGCATCGCCCCACCCCAGCCGAGCAGCGTGGCGCGCGCCACATCCCGGTTGTTGCCCTGCGCGTACAGCGCCCGGGAGTGCAGCGAGTAGAGCGCGTAGCCGAGCAGCCCGGGTCCGAAGCCAGCGATGGACCAGGCGAGCACCCGGGTGTCGGCCACCCCGCGGGTCACGTCGGAGAGCAGCTGGGCGGCCGGCCCGGCGAGGCCGACCAGTGCCGCGCCGCCGAGGCCGGCCAGCAGCAGCAGCCCGCGGGTCGCTCGGGCCAGGGTGCGCTGGTACCCGCTGGTGTCCCGCACCGCCCAGGCGTGCGCCAGCGCCGGGTACGCCGAGGTCGCCAGCGGCAGCGCGAGTACCGCCCAGGGCACCAGGTAGATCGTCTGCGCCTGAGTGAGCAGGACCAACGAGCCCTTCGCGGTACGCCACTGGGCCAGCACGATGAACAGTCCCAGGCTCAGCTGCTGGGCGAGTACGGTCAGCGCACCGACCGCGGCGAGCGAGCGGACCGTGGCCGCCTGGTCGGCGGCGAAGGCGAGGCTCGGGCGCGGCCGCACGCCCAGCCGGCGCACCGGCGGGATCAGGCACAGCGACAGCACCGCCACACCCAGCGTGGTACCCACCGAGAGGATG
Source organism: Micromonosporaceae bacterium (assembly GCA_017354595.1). Lineage (GTDB taxonomy): Bacteria > Actinomycetota > Actinomycetes > Mycobacteriales > Micromonosporaceae > DATEJJ01. The sequence goes on along the minus strand of JAFMQQ010000846.1, from coordinate 1,270 downwards.
AGCTGCCCACCCGGACCGACTTTCGGGATATCCAGGCCGGCCGGAACGACGGCGAAGAAGAGCAGGTACGCGCCGATCACCGTGACGCTGGAGAGCAGTGGGGCGAGCACCGGCCAGGCGAAGCGCCGGTGCGCCTGCAGGACGCCGGAGAGCACGATGCTGACGCCGTAGAGCGGCAGCTGCGGGGCGAAGACGCGCAGCATCCCGGCGCCGGTCGCCAGTGCCTGCGGCGTGCCGTCGTGGTCCAGCAGCCACATGATCGGGTACGCCGCCACGGCGACCAGCACCGCCAGCGGTACCAGGACGACCAGCATCCAGGACAGCAGCGCCGAGACGGTACGGTCCACCGCCGGCCGGTCGCCCCCGGCCAGCGGCCCGGCCAGCAGCGGTACCACCAGGGCGGCCAGCGCGCCGCCCGCGACGATCTCGAAGACGATGTTCGGCACCGTGTTGGCGGCCTGGTACACGTCGCCGAGGTTGGTGTACCCGACCGCCTTGCTGAACACTACGACGCGGGCGAAGCCGGCCAGCCGGGCGACGACAGTGAGCACCGCGATCAGCGCCGCGGCCCGGGCAATGCGACCGGCCGAGGTACTCTCCGCCGGCGAGGCCGCAGCAGCTCCGTTCACCTGCGACCGAGCTGATCCAGCCAGCGCAGCGCGGGCGTGCCCTCGATCACCCTGGTGAAGCTGGTCCGCTCGCTGGCCGCCGCGGCACCCGCCAGTGCGGCCAGCAGCGCGACCCGGCCCACCCGTCCGGTACGGGCGACCAGCGCCAGCCCGAGCAGCGCGCCGAGTGCGTTGGCGCCCGCGTCACCGAGCATCACCCGCTCGCCCAGGTCGTCCGGGAGCAACGCCGCTGCGGCACCGGCCGGCCCGGCCGCCGATGGACCGGAGAGGGTCGCGACCGCGAGCCCGGCCTTCAACGCCCGACCCGGGCGCAGGTCGAGCAGGTTGACCAGGTTGGCGCTGCCGGCGATCACCCCGGCCCCGAGCAGCACATCGGCGAGGCGCCCGGCCGCTACCCCGCGACCGGACCGGTCGGGCAGCAGGGCGGCGGCGATCGCGGCGGCGGTACCCACACCAACGATCTTGACGACTCCGGCCGTGACCCGCCCTTCGCGCAGCGCCCCGAGATGGCCCCCGAAACCCTTCGCGGCCTTCTGCGCCGGGCGGGCGCCGACCACATCGTCATAGAGCCCGACCGCGCCGGAGCCCAGCCCGGCCGCGAGCGCCGCCGCGGCCGCGGACGCGTTGCCGGCACCGGCGGC
>JAFMQQ010000845.1 GCA_017354595.1 Micromonosporaceae bacterium | reverse complement strand
AGTCGATCTCGACCGGCTGGCGGAGTACGCGGCAGGCCTGCTGGACGCCCGCGAGGCGACCGAGGTTGAGCGGTTGGTAGCGGCACGGCCGGACTGGGCGCAGGCACTCGCCGCGCTGCGATCTGCGCAGCCGCGGGTCCACGCCACGCTCGGCGGGCTCGGCGCGGTGCGGGTACCCGATGATGTCGCGCGCCGACTGGACACAGCGCTCGCCGTTGCCGCCCGCCCGGCCACGGCGAACATCATCGACCTGGCCAGCCGCCGGCGGCGGCGCTGGGCCCGGGTCGGTACGGTGGCCGCCGCGGTGGTCGTAATGGCGGCGGGTGCCGGCGGTATTGCGGTTCTGTCGAGCGGCCACGGGCGGCAGAGCACCAACGCGACGAGCGGCGGGGCGGCCGCGCGGCAGGTGCCGGACAAGGCCGGCAACGCGCCGGGCGTCGCAGAGCCGCAGGTGACACCGGCGCTGGTCGTCCTCGCTACCGGTACCGACTACACCGCCTCGACCGTCACCGGAGTCGGCGGCCAGCAGGCGAACCCGCCGGGTTCGGATGCCCATGTCGCGAACGGAAGCGGCCGGAACGCACCGGCCGAGCTCGCCCGACTGACCGAACCCGCCGCGCGCGGCGCCTGCCTCGCGGCGATCACCGCCCGGTACGGCGGCACCCCGACCCTGCTCGACTACGCGTACTACCACCACGAGCCGGCGCTCGTGGTGGTGCTCGCCGGCGGCAAGTCGCGGTTCGTGGTGGTCGGTCCCAGATGTGGACTACCCGGTGTCGGCAGCGACAGCGTCGCCGCGATAGCGGGTTGACCCGGGCGGCATCGGGACGCGAGTGACAATGGGCACCCGGGCTGGGCCGGGGGGAATCGATTATTCGTACGATTGCGTTTGCCAGGCGTGTACGCGAGGAGCGAGGGAGCCGGCGTGTCTGAGGTACGCGAACTCATCGTGATCGGTTCCGGCCCGGCTGGCTATACCGCCGCCGTCTACGCCGCCCGCGCCAACCTCAAGCCCCTCGTCATCGAGGGTGCCTCGTTCGGCGGCGCGTTGATGACCACCACCGAGGTGGAGAACTTCCCGGGTTTCCCGGATGGCATCCTCGGTCCGGACCTGATGGACGGCATGCGCAAGCAGGCCGAGCGGTTCGGTGCCGAGTACCTCACCGACGACGTGACCAGGGTGGAACTGACCGGACCGATCAAGCGGGTATGGGTCGGCGAGACCGAGTACCAGTCTCGCGCGGTCATCCTGGCCACCGGATCGCGGTGGCGCCGGCTCGGCGTGCCCGGCGAGCAGCAGCTGCTCGGGCACGGCGTCTCCTCCTGCGCGACCTGTGACGGCTTCTTCTTCCGCGGTCATCGCATCGCCGTCGTCGGCGGTGGTGACTCGGCGATGGAGGAGGCTAACTTCCTCACCAAGTTCGCCACCGAGGTGACGATCGTCCACCGGCGCGACCGGTTCCGCGCCAGCAAGATCATGGCGGAGCGGGCGCTGGCCAACCCGAAGATCGAGGTCGCGTGGAACTCGGCGGTGACCGAGATCCTCGGTCGCGACGGTACGGTCGCCGGCGCCCGGCTGCGCGACACGGCGACTGGGCAGGAACGGGTACTGGACGTCACCGGTGTCTTCGTCGCGATCGGTCACGAACCGCGCAGCGAGCTCTTCCGCCACCAGGTGCTGCTGGACGAGAACGGGTACGTACAGGTGCAGGCACCGGGTACCGCGACCAACCTCCCCGGCGTCTTCGCCGCCGGGGACCTGGTCGACCACTCCTACCGCCAGGCGATCACCGCCGCCGGCACCGGTTGTGCCGCAGCCCTGGACGCCGAGCGGTACCTGACCACGCTCGAACACTGAAAGGCTGGCCGGTCCGCCCCGGCCGTACCGAAGACTTCACGGGGATTGGAAACGTCACCCGGCTCGGTCGGACCGGGCCGGCTGACCCCGGCGACGATCGACAAAGAGGGGAACAAGTGCCATGCAGGCGGTAACCGACGCGAACTTTGACAGCGAGGTGCTGCAATCCGAGACACCGGTGCTGGTGGACTTCTGGGCGGAATGGTG
>JAFMQQ010000844.1 GCA_017354595.1 Micromonosporaceae bacterium | reverse complement strand
CTCGGGAGGGAGACCGCAGTGGTGATCGAGGTCGAACACCTGCACAAAGCGTACGGTTCGACGGTCGCCGTCGACGACCTGTCGTTCGCCATCGGCGAGGACGAGATCTTCGGCGTACTCGGGCCCAACGGGGCAGGCAAGACCACGACCGTCGAGTGTGTGATCGGCCTGCGTACCCCGGACGCCGGTCGGATCCGGGTGCTGGGCCTGGATCCGGCCACCGACCGGGCCGCCCTGCACGCCGTGGTCGGGGTCCAGCTACAGTCCAGCGCGCTACCCGACAAGCTGCGGGTGGGCGAGATCCTCGATCTGTACCAGTCGTTCTACCAGCGGCCGGCGGACATACCGGAACTGGTTGAGGCGCTGGGACTCGGCGACAAGCAACGGGCGTACTACAAGACCCTGTCCGGTGGCCAGAAGCAACGGTTGTCCATCGCGCTGGCACTGATCGGGCGGCCCCGGATCGCGGTACTCGACGAGATGACCACCGGCCTGGACCCACAGGCCCGGCGCGATACCTGGGAACTCATCCAGAACGTCCGCGGGCACGGGGTGACGATCGTTCTCGTCACACACTTCATGGACGAGGCCGAACGCCTCTGTGACCGCGCGGCGCTGATCGACCGGGGACGGCTGGTCGCCCTCGGTACCCCGAACGAACTCGCCGAGCAGGCCGGCGGCCGCAAGCAGGTGCGCTTCCTACCATCGGCCGCCTTCGATGACCAGTTGCTGCTCAGCCGACCCGAGGTCAACAGCCTGGCGCACCAGGGGCGGCATGTGCTCGTCACCGGCTCCGGTGACCTGGTCAACGCGGTCACCCTGACGCTCGCCTCGGCCGGCGTGACCGCCCACGACATCCAGATGTCCTCGGCGAGTCTGGAGGACGCGTTCGTGGCGCTGACCGGTCGCCACGCCCACGACGAAGACGAAGAGGGAGACACACCATGAACCCAGGATGGCGGCCACACCGGGCGTCGGTCCCGCGCGCCGCGTACGGCAAGCTCCTGCTCAACGAGTTCCGGCTGATCCGCCGCACGCCGGCCGGGCTGCTGGTCGGGGTCGGCGTACCACTGGTCCTGCTGGCGATATTCGGCAGCCTGCCCGCGACCACCCAGGCACAGCCGGCACTCGGCGGGGTCAGCTTCTTCGCCCAGTACGTACCCGTCCTCATCGCCTTCAACATCGCCACCCTCGGCATCCTGAGCATGCCGGCCCCGCTGGCCAGCTACCGCGAGTTGGGTATCCTGCGCCGCCTGTCCACCACCCCGGTGCCACCCTCGTGGGTACTCGGCGCGCAGCTGACCATCAACACCTGCCTGGCGATCGCCACCACCACCACGATCCTCGTCGCAGCCAGCACCGCGTTCGGGGTCGGCGCGCCGAACAGCCCCGCGGGTTTCGCCGTCGCGGTACTGCTGTGCATGGCGGCGATGTTCGCCATCGGCCTGTACATCGCCGCGCTCGCGCGTACCGCACCGGCGGCCAACGCGATCGGGGCGGCGACGTTCTTCCCGCTCATGTTCTTCGCCGGGCTCTGGGTGCCACGCCAGCTCATGCCACCGGTACTGCGCGGCGCGAGCGACATCACCCCGCTGGGCGCCGGCGTGCAGGCGTTGCAGGCCGCCTGGCAGCGCGCCTTCCCGCCGATCTGGACGCTGCTCGTGCTCGCCGGGTACGCGGCCCTCTTCGGCTGGCTCGCGGTTCGCTTCTTCCGTTGGGAGTCCTCCACCGGCTCGCAGTCCCGGCGCGACCGGTCGCACCCGCGCGACGGCCAACGCCCGGCTGAGCTGCTGGCCGACTAGCCGTCCACAGTGGACGATGCCGGCCGGCCCTACCCGGCGAGGGCGCCCATCGGGTCCCATGCGGGCAGTACGATCGGCTCCGCGTCGGCGGCTCGCCGCAACTGTTCCGGCAGCAGGTCACGCCGGATGGCGACCTCGAAGACGTACTCGTCGAACCAGTTGTCGTTCATCGTGTAGAAGCCGTCGACGCCGACCTCGTCGCCCCAGCTGTTCTCCACCCGCCACCGGCTCGGCCGCCCGTCCACCAGATCGACGCCGGTGAACA
>JAFMQQ010000843.1 GCA_017354595.1 Micromonosporaceae bacterium | reverse complement strand
CCACAACACCGGGCAGCCGGATGCGCACCCGGCGGCCGCCGGCCGAACTCTGCCCCGGCGCCGTCACGCTGGAGGTGGTCTTCGTACCGCCGAACGGGGAGAAGCTGGACGACTCCTTCGGTCCGTCCACCCGGCTGGACGTCTCCGCCTCCCCGCCGGAGCTGCTCGTCGAGGGTGCCGGCTCCGGCACCGAACTGACCCGGGCGCTGGTGCTCGCCGGCGGCGTACCGGAGGGCGTGCTGCAGGTGACCGCACAGGCCGCGACCTGTGACGCCGGCGCGCAACACCCGGTGTGCCGGCTGACCCGGCAGGACTGGGGCATCCCGGTACGGCTGGCCACCGGCGGCGAGCAACGCCTGCCGCTGGTGCTGCACAGCGTGCCGCAGGACGGGATGCCCCGGCCGGAGCGGGATCGGGACCTCAGTAGTCCCGGTAGTACCGGCGGGTGACCTCGCCGCCGTACTCCTGTTCCGGTGGGGTGAGGTCGTCCTCCACGATGCGCCGCTCGCCGACCCTCGGCTCGGGCAGCTGCCGCTCCACCGGTACCGGGGTCCGGACCTGGCGCCGCCGGTTCCAGTAGTAGAGCGTCAGCAGCAGGCCGAGCAGGCCGGCGACCATCAGGACGTAGCCGACGACCCGCAGGTCCAGGAAGCCGATCTGCGCGTGTACCGCCCAGGCCAGGATCGCGCCGATCGCGAGCAGGAAGATGCTGCCACCGATGCCCACGAGTCTCTCCCTCCCTTGGCCCCGTGCTATCTACGGCCCTGTGCTATCCACGGTGCGTACCCGTGTGTCGCGGGCGCTAATCCGGCAGGCTGTTGGCATGCGGACGCTGGTGATCCTCAGGCACGCCAAGGCGGAGCCGGGGGACGGGCTCGGGGATGTCGACCGTACGCTGACCCAGCGCGGACAGGCCGATGCGGCTGCGGCCGGCGGCTGGCTCGCCGCAGGCGGGTACCGGCCGGATCTGGTGCTCTGCTCGCCGGCCCGGCGTACCCGGCAGACCTGGCAGGCGATGGCGATCGAGGTGGCGCCGTCCGGTGCCTCCCCCACCGTCCGGTACGAGCCGGCGCTGTACCAGTGCGGCACCGAAGAGGTGTTCGAGTTGCTGCGTGAGGTGCCGCCGGAGTTCGGCGTGACCCTGCTGGTGGGGCACAACCCGACCGTCTCGCGGCTGTCCGCGATGCTCGACCCCGAGGCGACGCGGGACTCGGACGGTCTGTCAACCAGTGGGATCGCGGTACACACCTGGGACGGCTTGTGGAGCGACTGCCGGCCGGGCGCCGGGGTGCTGCTCGCGAGCCACACCGCCCGCGGCTGAGCGCTGCCAGGCGCCCGGTCCGGTGCCAGGCGTGGGCGCGCCAGGGTGAACCGGAGCAGGGCCCCGCTGGCAGATCCCCATTGGCAACACGCCCCCGGCGAGCCCGGCGCGGGCGAGGCCGGGCCAGCCGCCGACGGCTACGGCGTACGGCTGGGCGGGAGCCGGTACTCGGCCTCCGGGTCGGCCGGCACCGCCCCGTGCTGCCGTTCGATGAGGGAGGTCTCCACCAGGGTGAGCCGTTGCCGCCGGCGCCGGTCCTTGATGAAGTAGATCGCCAGCACCAGCACCGAGATGCCGGACAGGATCAGCACCCAGCCGATCACCCGCAGGTCGATCCAGCGCAGGTTCGCGTGGATGGCGAAGGCGATGATCGAGCCTAGCGAGATAAGGAAGATACCACTGCCAATGCCCATAAAAGCGCTCCCATCTCCTGAACCAGGCTAACCCGGACCGGAGATGCGCGCTCGCTGAGAGTAAGACCGGACCGGATCAGAAGGCCGCTTCGGGGAGATCCATCAGGTCCAGGGTGGTGGACTGCATCACCCTCCGGTCGGCGCCCAGCCGCGGCAGTACCTCGCTGGCGAAGAACCGCGCCGCAGCCACCTTGCCCTCGTAGAAGGAACGGTCCGCCTTGGACAGACCCCGGCCGGTCGCGGCCTCGGCGGCAGGACGTGCCTCGTGCCCGCCGGTCGCGGCCTCGGCGGCAGGACGTGCCTCGTGCCCGCCGGTCGCGGCCTCGGCGGCGGGACG